>JADGAQ010000188.1 GCA_015231925.1 Magnetococcales bacterium | reverse complement strand
CGCCCTGGGACTCTTCCGTTTGCTGTTGACTGCCGACCCCATGGGGTCCAGGGGGGCACCCCTGGGACTTTTCCTTTCGCCGTTGACACGATCATGCTGCACCGTGCAGGGGTTTGAATAGTTACGAAAAGTCAAAAGACAGAACATTTCCTTTTTTTACTTTTCAAAGGATAACATATTGAAAGGCAAAGGATACACCATTTCAGAAAGCCTGCCGCCCCAGCTCTCCCAGTGTACGAGCCGCATCCTCCCGCACCCGGGCGTTGGGATGCTGCAGCAGTTGCGTAGCCAGCCGGGCCACCCGATCGGGCTGCGAGGTCTTGAAACTGCGCTCCATGCTGCGGAAGGAGCGCCACAACAGCGGCACCTCCGTCGCGGACAGGGTGAAACGCTCCAGGAAATCGGCCACCCGGTTGGTGGGATAGAGAGTCAACACCTCCATGGCCCGGAAGCGATAGACATTCATCAGTTGCGGATCGGTCACCACCTCCATGAGGATCAGATCCGCATCCCCGCCCAGTTGTTGCCAACGTTCGGGAATCAGGCGCCATTCGTAGCCCGCCAAAAGGTTCATGACCCGCTGCCGGTCGGGCTCCTGCGCCTGGAGAGTTCCGACGAACATCAACGCCGACAGGGTCAAAAAGACGAAGCGTCTCATTTCACGATCTCTCCCGAAAAGGCGTTATTGCGCAATCGGGGAATAGCGCAAAACATGCTGCTGGTCCGAAGTCAGGGTCGTCTGGTCCGTGCCGGAACTGCCCTGCCAGAACATGAGATTGTGGCCGTCGCTGTTCAGACACTCGCTGAGGGAGTAGAGCCCGTCGCGATTGGTGTCGGTGGTGCATCGGGGGGTGTCATCCAGGATATCGTAGGAGGACCCGTCCGATTCGGTGGTGTGGTAAAGCCCCATGAAGTGCCCCATTTCATGAGCGGCGGTATCCCCCAGAAACGAGGTGTCCAGGTTGACGCCCACCAGATGGGCGGAGACGTTGATCAGGAAGCCGTCATAGTTGCCCGCCACGCCCAGGGATCCGGGGATATTGGGCACCAGCCCCAGAAGGGAGGTATCGCCATCGAGAAAGTCTTCGACGAAGAAGAGGTTGACCACACCGGCGCTGCCTTGTGAAATCAGAGCGCCGGTGGTGGAATTATTGTAGTTGGTGCTGACGGAGGCATAACTGCTGCCACTGATCGTTATGGGTGTGTTCACCGTTACGGTGACGCCGTTGTTGGCGTAAGTGGAGCGCAGTCGCTCCATGGCGGCGCTGACCTGGGCGGTGGTGAACCGGGTTCCCGTCAGATAGGGCTGCACGGTGACGTAGGCCCCGCCGGAAAGAGTGCCGGCGCGCGTGGAAACACTGACGCTGAAGGTGCCTCCGGAGGAGGAGTTGCTCTGCAACCAGTATTGCCACTGCCCGGTGGTGACGCTCACGCCGGGTTTCTGGGGCACCAGGAGGTTGCAGTATTGGGCCCCTGTCGGACAATCGGCATGGCTGATGCTCACCGTTGAACCGTTCGGATCCTTCAGGGCGTTGAAACGGGTGCGGGTGCCCACACTGGAACCCTGCAGATGCAAAACGAAGGAGAGGGCATTGGCGGGCAGGGTGAGGAGCCCCGCATCGGATTGGTAGACCCCCCCTCCGAGGGCGGTGTTGAAAGCGGTGGAGGGCGTGGAACCCGGGGCTGCGGTGGTCAGGGTGGAGGAACCCCGACCGGAGGAGCTGCCCGAAGAACTGCCGGAAGAACCGCTCGAAGAGGAGTAGCCCCCGCTATCACCACCACCTCCGCCTCCGCAGGAGGCCAGGAGCAGGGAGAAGACCAACAGGCCAATTGGTCCTGTTCTTGCAGAAATCTTCGCAGGTGGACAGGAATGCGGCATGTCCGGGCTCCCTTTCCATGGAAACGATACGTCTGCAAATAGCCTGCCGGTACCGGAAAGTCAATACTGGACGAAGGCGGACCACGTAAAGAAATGTCGTGAGATATGTGGAAACCGGTTGATTTTCTGGTGGTCGGCGGGGGTGTCATCGGCTTGAACCTGGCCCTGGGCTTGCGTCGCCGCTTTGCCGGGGCCCGCATCCGCCTGCTGGAAAAGGAGGCCACCTGGGGTTGGCATGCCAGCGGTCGCAACAGCGGGGTGCTGCACGCCGGCTTCTACTACGGCGCCGACAGCCTGAAGGCCCGGTTCTGCCGGGACGGCAACCGGGAGCTGCAGGAGTACTGTCGGGAGCGGCATCTGCCGCTGGATCGTTGCGGCAAACTGGTGGTGGCTCGCAGCGCCTCCGACTGGCCCGCACTGGAGATTCTGCGCCAGCGGGGTCAAGAGAATGGCGTCCGCCTCGAAGAGGTGAACGAAGAGGAGGCGCGTCGGCTCGAACCCCGGGCCAAAACGGTCGGCAAGGCCCTCTTCTCCCCCGATACCGCCACCATCGACGCCATGGCGCTGCTGCATGCCCTGGTGGGAGAGGCGCGGCAGGCGGGAATCGAGTTGCTTCCGGGGGTGGCCTGGCTGGGCGGTCGTGGCCAAAGCACCCTGACCAGCGCGGGCCGGATGGGTTGCGGCTACCTGGTCAATTGCGCCGGGCTGCATGCGGACCGCATCGCCTGGGCTTACGGCTTCGGTGCGAACCTGGCCATTCTGCCCTTCAAGGGGCTCTATCTGTACGGCGATGCCCGGGCGGGCCCCCTGTCGCGGCATGTCTATCCGGTGCCGGATCTGGACTATCCCTTTCTGGGGGTGCATTGCACCCGCACGGTGGATGGCCGGATCAAGCTGGGACCGACGGCCATTCCCGCCTTCTGGAGGGAACACTACCAGGGCTGGTCGCGGTTTTCGCCCGCAGAAGCCCTGGAAGTGAGCGGGCGCATGGCGGGGTTGTGGTGGCGCAACGACTTCGCCTTCCGCCGCCTGGCCCGTCAGGAGATGGGCAAATGGTCCCGGCGGACCCTGACCGGTCTGGCGGGCGAACTGGTCGGCGGCATCGAGGCCGGTGCTTTCACCACCTGGGGTCGTCCGGGATTGCGGGCGCAACTGGTGGATGTGGGGCAAAAGCGCCTGGAGATGGACTTTCGCTGGGAAGGCGACGATCGTTCCTTCCATGTCCTCAACGCCGTCTCCCCGGGTTTGACCTGTTCCATGCCGTTTGCGCGTTATCTGGTGGATCGGATCAATGGCTTGTTATCCTGAAGAGACGGGAAAGAACGTGAACAAGCAACGGATATTCTGGGGCCTCGGCCTGTTGGCCTGCCTGCTCGGTCTGCGGGATGCGTCGGCGGAGGCCGTGCATCGTCGCGGTTGCGACTACCCCCTCAAGGGCGTTTCGGTCTGCTGGGAGGCCACGGGCGATCCGGACCTGCCCTTCGCCCCCTTCAAGGAGCTGCACCTGCTGCCGGTGGGCTGGCAACGCGGCGGCAACGAGGAGATTCTCGGGGATTACACCCGGACCCTCTATCGTCAGTTCCTGCCGGGCAATCTGGCCACGGATCTGATTCAGGAGTGGCGTCCCGCTTTCACCCTGGAACAGGCCATGGCCCTGGTGCGCAAGGAGCAGTGGCCGGCGGCCCTGTGGGTGGTGCCGCGCCTGCTGCGGGAGAGCAGCGCCACCAGCTCCGGCGTGGTGGACTGGGAATTGCATTTCATTTCCGGCGAAAAAGGGGTACACCCCCTGCGCACCATGCGGGTGCGGGTGGAATCCCTGCCGGAGGTCAAGCGAACCAACAAGGAAAACGTGGCCACCCTGGGCGGCATGGCCCTGGTGACGCCCCTGGCCATCACCGCACCGGTGCAGACCCTGGGCGCCCTGGTTGCCGCGGACGCCTTGTCCAAGGACAAGCCCCCGCTGGCCGGGCAACCCCTGGAGCTGCTGACGGAACTGGCCGCCCGGCAGGTCATGCAGGTGGTGCAGTATCCCATGGATGAACTGGCCAACCGTCCCGTGGCGGGGCCTCCCCAGGAAAAGAGTCTGGGAACCCAGGCGGCGGACTGGACCCGGGAACGGCTGACCCATCCCCCCGATCCCCGGTATCTGTTGCAGCCGCAACCGGCCAACGGGCATCCGTGATTTTCGATATGGTCGCCGAGGGCGTTGCAAAACGCCCTCGGAGAAAACCGGGATAATTTTTTTATCCTTTGCTTTTCAATATTTAATCCTTTAGAAAGCAAAAAAGAAAATGCTCTATCCTTTGACTCGGTTGTCAAAGGGCTGAATAAATAACCAAGGGAATTTTCCCTGACCCCGCCGGAGGGGATGATTCCCGCCGGATCCCCGAACTATTGGAAAGTCATCGATCATGCTGCGTCCCCTGACCGGTCCGTTATGGGCCTTTGATGCCGAATGGATTCCGGACCCCCGCGCCGGTCGTCTGCTCTACAAGCTGCCGGCGGAGACCGACGAGGCGGAAGTGATGGCGGAAATGTGGCGCCAGGGCGGGGCCACGACGGAAAATCCCCGTCCCTATCTGAAAACGGCCCTGTGCCGGCTGGTCTCCGTGGCGGCGGTGGTGCGCACCCAGGATCGCAACGGGCAGCCTACGATCACCATGGCCTCCCTGCCCAATCCGCCCCACGACGTGGCCCGTCACAGCGAACGGGAGGTGGTGGAGCGTTTTCTGCACGCTTTGGGACGGGACAAGCCGGTTCTGGTCGGGTTCAACTCCCTGGCGGCGGATATCCGCATTCTGGTGCAGCGGGGGGTGATTCTGGGCCTGCGGGCCGCCGATTTCTGCGCCCGCCCCCGCAAACCCTGGGAAGGGGTGGACTATCTGGCGCGCGGCAGCGACTGGAACATCGACCTGCGGGATCTGCTCTCTCCGGGTTTCGGGCCGGGAACCCCCTCGCTGCACGAAATGGCGGTGCAGTGCGGCATCCCCGGCAAGATGGATGTGGACGGACAACAGGTGCCGGATCTGTGGCTGGCCGGACGCCTGAACAAGATCGTCTCCTACAACGAGTTCGACGCCTTGACCACCTACCTGTTGTGGTTGCGGCTGGCCCACTTCTCCGGCCTCTTTTCCACCGCCCAGTACGAGGTGGAACAGCAGGCGGTGGAGGCCTTCCTGATACACGAAGGCGAACGGGAAGGGGGACGCCCCCACTTCCTGGAATATCGGCGGGCCTGGGAACAATTGCGCGTTGCCGGAGTCTGAAGGTCGAGTGGTATTCTGTTTTTGGCGGTTCACCAATAGCGTTCCGCATGCAGCGTGCCCGGTTCGCGGGGCTTTCCGGGGTCGAAGCCCTGTTCACCCAGGATGCGCAGACCATCTTCCACCAGTTGGGGATGGCCGCAGAGAAAGATGTGGCACTCCCCCGGAACGAGGGTAAAGCCGCAGCGGGCGGACAAGGCCGGGAGATCTTCCAGCCAGGGGGTCAGACGGCCGGTCAGTCCGCTCCAGGCGGTATCCTCCCGGGGTCGGGAGACCACCGGGATATAGCGGAACCGGGGGCATGCGTGTTGCAACGCCTCCAGATCGTTGCGATACCCCAGGTCCCAGGAGAAGGCCGCCCCGTGCAGAACCGCCATGGGACGCGACGGCCCCCCCTCCCCCAGGGCCAGGGAGCGCAGCATGCTCATGTAGGGCGCCAGGCCCGTGCCGGTGGCCACCAGCAGAATGTTGGCCCCCTCGGGAACCCGGTCCAGGGTGAACAGGCCCTTGGGATCCCGGTTCATGAACAGCCGGTCCCCCTCCTGGCGGGTGAAGAGGCGTGGCGTCAAAACGCCATCGCTGACCAGGGCGATGTAAAACTCCACCTCCTCCGTGTGTTGCGAGGCGGAGCTGATGGAGTAGGTGCGTTTGACCAGACGATCGGCCTTTTCCGGAAGCACCTCTTCCGGTTCGGTATCGGCGCGTCGGGGCGTGGCCCGGGTCAGACCCAGGACCAGGAACTGGCCGGGGGTGAATTCGGGCAGAGGGGCATCGGGACGGATGCGGAAAATGGCCAATCGCGACGAAATGTCGATGCGTCGCACAAGGGTGGCGTTGTAGGCATCTTCGGACATGATGACAAGGACTCCCTGGCAACGGGGATGGGAAACGGTTCCGCTCAACCTTCAAACAAGAGCGTGGAGTATCACACCCATGACATACTTCGAACATCTGGGCAAGATGGAAGTGGTGCGCATCCTCCTGGAAAAGGAAGGCCGGGTTCTGCTGTGCCTGGATGCCACCAGCCGGGGCGTGGACGTGCCGCGTCGCTTCGCCGCCGATCCGGGTCTGCGTCTGATCCTCAACCGGCAGATGCCCCAACCCATCGAAATCGGCGCGGACACCATCGAATCCGAACTGCGTTTCGGCGGCATTCCCCACTATTGCGTCATCCCCTATTCCGCACTGTGGGGCGCGTTCAATCCCGATACGGGCCACGGCACCCTGTGGCCCAACTCCATGCCCGACGCCATCCGGCGCAATTACGAACGTTACCAGTCCCTGCCCGCGCCCGCCTTCGAACAACAGGCCCAGGAGGCCCGTGGCGGCGAAGCCGCGTTGGGTTTCCAGCGCAAGGTGACCACCATGCGTCGTCCTCCGGGTCGCGAGATTCCGCCACCCGTGAAGGAGAAGCCCCACCTGGAGCTGGTGCAGGGGGATGCCCCCGTCGAGGAGGGTGAACTCGAAGGGCCGTACAACCCCCGGAAGAAGAATGCCCCTCATCTCCGGCTGGTGAAATAGCCTTGTTCTCTCCCCCTCCGGAAGACGATCGTATGGATCCGCCGGACATGCCGCTGCTCGTGGAGCAGCGTCTGCCCAACGGATTGCGGGTCATCACCCTGCCCATGCCCTGGCTGCACGAAGCGGAAATCGCCCTGGTGGCGCGGGCCGGCTCCCGTTTCGAGGCACCGCAGGAAGCCGGGCTGGCCCATTTTCTGGAACATATGCTCTTCAAGGGAACCGGCGCCATGCCGGATCCCACCCGTTTCCACCGCTGCCTGGACGCCCTGGCCGCCGATGTCAACGGCGCCACCAGTCCGGAGCAGGCCCTCTATTGGATCAGCCTGCCGCCGGCCCATCTGGAAGCCGGAGGCCGGCTTTTCGCCGCCCTCTTCACCGATCCCGCCTTTTCCGATCTGGAAACGGAGCGTTGTGTGGTGCTGGAAGAGATGCGGGAGGACGAAAACGACCGGGGCGAGCTGGTGCAACCCGCGTTGATGAGCGCCCCGCTGCTGTGGCCGGGGCATGCCCTGGCCCGATCCGTGCTGGGCACGCCCGCCACCCTGGCCCGACTGGATACCGACGCTCTGCGTCGCCACCTGGCCCGCCATTACGGCGCCGTCAACCTGGCTTTGGCCTTTACCGGTCCCGTCACTCCGGAACGCACCCTGCCCCTGGCCCAGGCCATGCTGGGCTCCCTGCCTCCCGGCACCCGGCACTTTTTGCCGCCTCCGCCCCCCATGACCCCCGGTCCCCATTGGCTGGCGGCGGACGATACCACCTCTCAGCTCGATCTGGTTCTCTTCTTTCGCACCGATGACTGGGGCGGATTGACCTATCATCCGGGCGCCGCCTGTCGTCGTCTGCTGGATGACGGACTCGCCTCCCGCCTGCAGGTGGCCATCCGGGAACAGCGTGGTCTGGCCTACGAGGTCTGGGCCGCCTTCTCCCCTTATGCCGATACCGCTCTGCTCGAAATTGGCGCCACCGTCTCCCCCACCAATTTCGAACGGGTTTTCGCCCTGTTGCTCGATCAGCTTTACGGGCTCGGCGAAACACCCCCCTGCAACGACGAGTGGCAACGGTTGCTGACCCGTTGGCGTGCCGATTTGGAGCGCACGCTGGATCATCCCGGCGATCTCATCGATCGTTTCGTCACCGATATTCTCTTCGACCTGCCGGAGACCCTGCCGGAGGCGTGGACGCGGATTCGCGCCCTGTCTCCGGAGGATATCACCCGGCAGGTCAGGTCGTTGCTGCGCCCCTCTTCCCTGGTGGTCACTCTGGTCGGTCCACGCGCCAAATCCCTGTTGCCCTCCCTGAAGGCCATTTTTGCCGCTCATCCCTTTGCCGGACTCTGAAATTTCCGAATGTACGGGGGTTCGGGGGGGATTATCCCCCCCGACGGGTCCAGGGCAGCGCCCTG
>JADGAQ010000187.1 GCA_015231925.1 Magnetococcales bacterium | reverse complement strand
GGGGCTCCGCCCCGAACCCCGCCGGGGGGGATAATCCCCCCCGGACCCCCGTATAACTGAAAAAATGAACGTTACCGGGTCTTGCGCAACAGACGTCGCAACCAACCCCGTGAACGGTTTCCCAAGGCCGAAAGCGGGACCGAATAGGGGAAAGCCCCTTCCCGATCCCCCTGAAAATCCTCCGGCGGATCGGCCAGAAGAAGGGTATCCCCACCACGGAGCGTGGCCGCCGACAGCAGGTCTTCGACCACCTGCCACAAGGCTTCGGACTCGGTGTATTCCGGAAAGACCGCCACCCCGCCGCAAAAAGCCGGCTCCCCGCCGTTCTGCCGGGAAAATTCCCGCGCTCCCTTGTGCAACGCGGTCATGGCGGCCTGGCCATCGGCTTCGTACAGCACCACGCCCAGGCGACCACCCACCAAAGGGAGAATCACGTCGGTCTTGCGCAACTGCTCCCGCAATACCTCTTGGAGTCGTTCCAGCCACTCCGGGTTCCCCACTTCAAGAAGCGCCAGGGAGAGCTTCTGATAGAGTCTCCTGGCCCGACCCACCTCTTCCTGAAGGAAGGCGCGGAAGGACTCCACCTCCAGCGGCTCCCTCCGGGAGAGGGCGGGCGGACCCTCGACCTGTTTGCCGATCAGCAGATGATCCTGTTCGTAGAGGCGTTGCGCCATGCGGCGCATGATGCGAAAGGCCAGGGAGGGGTCGTGATGCAACTGGCCGATGAACTGTTTTTGATCCACCTTCAGCACCCGGGCCTCTCCCAGCGCCCTGGCGGTGGAGAAACGGGTCTTTTCGGCAAACAGGGAGACCTCGCCGAAACAATCCCCCTCCTTGAGACGGCCCAGGGGGTACTCCCCGGTCTCCGTCAACACCACCAGCTCGACCTGCCCCTTCTGCACCACGAACAGGCTGTCCGCCTTCTCCCCCTGGCGGTAGATGGTCTCGCCCTCCCGATAGAGTTTCCCCAGTTCCCGGCCCATCTCATCGTCCCTCTGTTTCCCTGGTCTTCAAACGCTGCCAGAAAGCCATGCGACGGGCGATCTCCCGTTCGAAACCGCGTTCCACCGGGGTGTAGAAGGTGAGATGACGCAGATTGGCCGGCAAATACTCCTGGGCCACATAGCCGTGTTCGTAATCGTGGGCGTAACGATAACCCGCACCGTAACCCAACTCCTTCATCAGCCGGGTGGGAGCGTTGCGCACCTCCAGGGGCGGGGAGGGCGAACCGTAGCGTTTCGCCGCCTCCTGAGCCTTGCCGTAGGCCACATAGACACTGTTGCTCTTGGGCGCGGTGGCCAGATAGACCACCACCTGAGCCAGAGCCAGCTCCCCTTCCGGCTTGCCCAGAAAATGAAAGGCCTCCCGCGCCGCCATGGCCAGCGGCAGGGCCTGGGGATCGGCGTTGCCCACGTCTTCCGAGGCGAAGCGGATCAGACGTCGGGCGATGTAGAGCCCGTCCTCGCCTCCCGCGAACATGCGCGCCAGCCAATAGAGGGCCGCATCGCAGTCGGAACCCCGCAACGCCTTGTGCAGAGCCGAAATCAGGTCGTAGTGGGCCTCCCCCTCCCGGTCGTAGCGGGCTGCCCGCTGCTGCAGGGCCTGCTCGAACTCCTGCGCCCCCAGGCTTCTTCCTTCCTGACCGGCGGTGCGCCCCCACAGCAGCAACGACTCCAGCAGGTTCAAGGCGTAGCGGGCATCCCCGTCGGCCAGTTCGGCCATGCGTTGCAACAGCCCCTCTTCCAGGGTGACCGGCTCCGTCCCGAAACCCCGCTCCGTATCGTGCAGAGCCCGTTGCAGAATGGTCACCACCTTCTCCGCCGGCAGCGGTTGCAGAACCAGCACCCGGCAGCGGGAGAGCAGCGCCGCGTTGAGGGAGAAGGAGGGGTTTTCGGTGGTGGCCCCCACCAGCACCAGCAGCCCCTCCTCCACACTGCCCAGAAAGGCGTCCTGCTGGCTGCGGTTGAAGCGATGCACCTCGTCCATGAAGAGCAGGGTTGGTCCCAAACCGGCGTTGCGGGAGTCGCGGGCCGCAGCGATGACCTCCCGCACCTCCTTGACCCCGGCGAACACCGCCGACAGCGCCACCCACTGCAAACCCGCCGTCTCGGCCAGCAACCGGGCCAGAGTGGTTTTGCCGCTGCCGGGGGGCCCCCAGAGGATCAGCGAGGGCAGAAAGCCCCGCGCCAACGCCTCCCGCAACAGGCCACCCTCCCCGGTCAGGTGTTCCTGACCCACCACCTCTTCCAGACTGCGGGGACGCATGCGATCCGCCAGGGGGGTGTTCACGGCTACAGCACCTTGCGGATGCGGCCCACCAGATCGTATTCGTGGGCCTGGGTCACCTCCACCTCCACCAGGCTGCCCGCCTCGGCCCAGCCCTCCACCAGAAAGACCTGTCCGTCCACTTCCGGGGCCTGGGCCGCGCTACGTCCCGTCAGAATGCCCTGATTCTCCTCCGAAGGCCCTTCCACCAGCACCGTCAGCCGTTGTCCCACCCGGCGGGCCAGCCGCTGACGGCTGATCTCCTGCTGCACGGCCATGATCCGCTCGCGGCGGGCTTCGGCGATCTCTTGCGGCACCTTGTTTTCAAAAGCGTGGGAGGCGGCTTCCGCTTCGTCGGAGTAGCAGAAAACCCCCACATGATCGAACCAGCCCTCGGCCACCAGGGCTTCCAGGTTGGCGAAGGCGGCCTCGCTCTCCCCCGGAAAGCCCACCAGAAAGGTGGTACGCAGGGTCGCCTCGGGCAGAATCTCCCGAATGCGCGTCAGCAGTTTGCGAATGCCCTCCGGCCTCTCGGCCCGTCGCATGGCGGCCAGCACCCCCCCGTCGACGTGTTGCAGAGGCATGTCGAAATAGGGCAGCACATGGGCCGAAGCGGCCATGGTCCGCAACAGCTCCTCGTTGATCAGGGTGGGATAGAGATAGAGCAGACGAATCCAGCGCAGACCCGGAAGGGCGTCCAACTCCCGGATCAGGACCGACAGGGAGCTTCTCGGCTGCAGATCCCGCCCGTAGAGGGTGGTATCCTGGGAGACCAGATTGAGCTCCTTCACCCCCTCCGCCACCAGATGTCGCGCCTCGGTGAGCAGATCCTCCGGCGGACGCGAGCGGAAGTGTCCCCGCAGTTGCGGGATGATGCAGAAACTGCACGGATTGTCGCAGCCTTCGGCAATTTTCAGATAGGCCGTATACGCCGGGGTGATGCGCACCCGTGGCATGCCGCTGTTTTCCAGTTGCAGGGGAATCTTCACCTGATATTTCGGGACCACGCCCCGGTTCACCTGGTCCAGCAGGGTCACCACCTCCTGGCTCTGGGCGGAACCCACCATCAGGTCGATGCCCGGAATATCGGCCAGCAGGGCATCTCCCATGCGTTGCGCCAGACAGCCCGTCACCACCAGACGCTTGTCGGGATGAGCCTGCCGGATGGCGCTCATCTCCCGAATCGCCTCACGGGACTCCTCTTCCGCCGCCGCCAGGAAACCACAGGTGTTGACCACCAGCACCTGGGCCTTTTCCGGATTGGCGGTCAGGCGGTAGCCCCGGCTGAGGAACTGCCCCAGCAGGTGTTCGGAATCGACCTGGTTCTTGGCGCACCCCAGGGAGATCAAACCCACCCGGGGCGACGCGGATGCGGCGGAGGCCTTTTTCCCGCCAGCCTTGCTGCGTGAAGACTTCATTCAGTCCCGGAAATTGGTGAATTGCAGCGGTTGACCCACATCGACCTCCCGAAGCAGGGCGATGACGCTTTGCAGATCGTCCTTTTTCTTGCCGGTAACACGCAACTGGTTGCCCTGAATGGCGGTTTGCACCTTCAGTCCCGCCTCCTTGATGCGTTTGACGATCTGTTTGGCCTTGTCCTCCTCCACCCCCTGGCGCACGGTGATGCGCTGCCGCACCATGCTGCCCGAGGCCTCTTCCACCTTGCCGTAGTCCAGCGACTTGGGATCGACCTTGCGCCGGATCAGCTTGGTCTTGAGGATGTCGAGAACCTGCTCCCGTTTGTAGTCGTCGTCGGCCAGCAGGACGATGACGTTCTCCTCCCGTTCCAGGCTCGATTTGGAGCCCTTGAAGTCATAACGGGTCTCGATCTCCTTGACCGACTGATGCAGGGCGTTGTCCACTTCCTGCATCTCCACTTCCGATACGATATCGAAGGATGGCATCGGACTCTCCTATTGCTCGATGAGATCCACTCCGGGAGGGATCTTGAAGGTGAACAGGCCCGGATCCAGTTTGCGGTTGACCACCAGATTCTCGAAATAGATCACCGAGCGGTTGCCGAGGGTATCCTCGACTTCCATGCTCAGCAACTGATCCCGCTTCGGATGGAGGGTGATCTGGATCTTGCGGAAGTTGCTCTCTTTTTTGGGTGTGAGGCGGATGGAGGGGGCTTTGCCCTGTTCGCCGGGCACCTCTTCCCAATCGAAGGTCTCCTTGATGGGTTTGCCGTCCACCAGCACCGAGGCGGGGCTGCGATCCAGACCGGTGGCCCCCACCTGGGTGACCTGTTTGAGATCGGGTTCGTAGTACCAGATCAGCTTGCCGTCGGAGACGATGATCTGTTCGTAGGGCTGCTGGTAATCCCAGCGGAAGCGTCCCGGACGGGCTGCGGTCAGATGACCCTGACTGACCTTCAGGCGTCCCCGGCCCTCGCTGAAGGACTCCTGGGTGAAATCCCCTTCCAGGGTGGTGAGCCCGCTGATCAGCTTTTGCAGCCGTTCGATGGGCGCCACCTCCTCGGGTTCGGGATTCTGCGCCGCAGCCTTGCCACCGTCCCCCCAGAACAACACACCGAGCAGCGCCGCCACCAGCCAGCCTCTTCGAGAGATTGCCCCTCTGTTTCCCGCCTTCATGCCACACCCCCGCCCCAAAAACCGCGACGACCGGAATACGGCGGGTAAGGTCTCACATTCCGCAGTCAAAAACAATCCCTTGGCACGGAACGCGCTACTCGGAAGGTATCTCCAGCAGGCGGGAAACCACGCCTCGGGCCTGCCGCAAGGTCTCTTCCCCGTGGCGTCCCTGACGGATCTCCTCGCCCAGGGTGGAAAGCAGACTCTCCTGCTCCCGGGGCGACGCCGCCAGATGGACCAGGATGCGACTGGCCAGCTTGCCTCCGGAGGAGAGATGGGTGACGCTGGACTGGCGGGACCAGCCCGTGGTTTCCGCCGGGCGACGGGGTTGCGGATCCGGCGCGCCGCTGCGGGTGGCGGGCGGAATCGGGAACGCCGCCTCCCGGCGACGCAACACGCCCCGGAAGGTGTAGCAGATATCCACAAGGCCTTTTCCCAAACGCTCCGGAATGGCCAGCAGCGTGTCCCGAGCCTGGGGTGCCGCCTCCGCGAGGGACTGCCACCATCGGGAAAAGGTCACGCAGAAGGCCTGCAAGGGCCAGAGACTGCCGGCAGGCCGTTGCAGCCCGGACTCCCCCTGATCCCGCACCGGTCGGAGTGGAGGCTGCGGCCAGAACCGCAATCTCCCCCCGGCCCGCTCTTCTTCCCCCACCGGCGACACCCCGGCAAGGGGCGACGTGCGCTGAATCGTCATGATATTTCCCACCTCCCGAAGCCATTATACTCCCCAGGCCCCAGGGCAGGATTTGTTCCGGGATTTTTTCCGTTAAAAATCAAGCAGGATTATGTAAACTGATACGGCAGAATTCTCCACAGCGGCAATTCTTGCCGGGTCATTTCAGTCTTCATCCCGGTTGAAGGACCGTTTTCTCCCTTTCATAAGGTCTTGACGTTTCATGGATAAAACGCTTTTCCAATCCCTGCCCTTCGACATCACCCTGGTCGATACCGGATACCATCGGGATCGCTGTGCCGCAGGCTATCTGGTGCAGAGCCGGCAAGGATCCGCCGCCATCGTGGAGACCGGACCACTGCCCGCCGCGAAACGTTTTCTGACCCTGCTGGAGGAGCGGAAACTGCCCCGTGAAGCCGTGGAATGGGTGATCGTCACCCATGTCCACCTCGACCACGCCGGAGGTGCGGGGGGCTTGCTGCGGGAGCTGCCCAACGCCAAACTGCTGGTGCATCCCAAAGGGCTGCGTCATCTGGTGGAACCGGAAAAACTGCGCCTGGGGGTGATGGCGGTCTACGGCGAGGAGACCTTTCGGGTTGCCTTCGAGGACATCGTCCCCGCCCCCGCCGAACGTTGCGTCGAAGGGAGCGACGGTCTGGAGATCCGTGTGGGTGAACGCCTTTTCACGGTCGTGGACAGTCCGGGACATGCCCGTCACCATTTTTGTCTCTTCGAAGCCGCAAGCGGCTCGTTGTTCACCGGTGACGCCTTCGGCATCGCCTACCCGGAGTTGACCTGCCCGGATTCGGAACGCCCGTTCCTCTTCCCCGCGACAACTCCGGTGCAGTTTGAACCAGAAATATACCAGGAAACGGTGGATCGTTTGGCCGCCCTGAAACCTCGCAACCTGTTTCTGACCCATTTCGGCATGGTCGGGTTCGAAGAGAGCATGGCCCAGGCATTGCACCACTGGATCGAACGGATCCGGCACATGGCCGTTCAAGCGCCCCTGCCGGCCCCCGAACGGCTGGCCTGGCTGCACACGGGTCTGGAAGAGATCTATCGGGATGAGTTGGCCCAACATCTGCCGGGGTTTTCCTGGTCTCGTGCCAAAGGCCTTCTGGCCATGGATCTGGAGATCAACGCCCAGGGGATCGATACATGGCTGGGCAACATCAGGCGTTGAACAACCTGGAACTGAAGAACGGCTCTCGGATTGCCGTGGTGGGCGGCGGGCCGGCAGGATCGCTGACGGCCTATTTCCTGTTGGAAATGGCCCATCGGGTCGATCTCGACCTGAAGGTGGACATCTTCGAGCCCAAGGAGTTCTATCTGACAGGCCCCCGTGGCTGCAACATGTGCGGGGGCATCATTTCGGAGTCGCTGGTGCAACACATGGCCGCCGATGGCATTCAACTGCCCCCGGAAGTGGTCATCGACACCCTCGACTCCTATACCCTGCACACCGAAGTGGGCAGTGTGCGCATCCAGGCTCCGGTGCAGGAAATGCGCATCGCCTGCATCTATCGCGGCGGGGGACCGGAAGGAGCGGAGAAACAAACTCCTCTGCCCTGGGACTCCTTCGACTGGTTTCTTCTGGGGCTGGCCCGCAAGCACGGGGCGCAACACATTCCGCAACGGGTGGTCAAGCTGCAATGGGATCTGCACCATCCCCGGGTCACCGGACGGGATGGTTACGAAGAGACTTACGATCTTCTGGTGGGCGCAGTGGGACTGAACGGTTCCAGCCTGAAGCTCTTTGCGGATCTGGGCTTTCCCTATCGCCCCCCGACCACGGCCAAGGCCTATATCGCCGAGTTCTACATCGGCGACGACACGGTGCATGAGCTTCTGGGGCAGGCCATGCATGTCTTTCTGCTCAATATTCCCGGCCTCAAATTCGCCGCGCTCACCCCGAAGGGCCACTACGCCACCCTGATCATTCTGGGGGACAATATCGACAAGGGGCTGGTGGAACGGGTGGTGCAGGCTCCGGAGGTGCAACGCTGCCTGCCGCCGAACTGGTCGATTCCGGTAGCGCCGTGCCAGTGCATGCCGCGCATCAACGTGGGTAATCCCAGTTACCCCTTCGCCGACCGGGTGGTGCTGGTTGGGGATTGCGGGGTATCGCGCCTTTACAAGGACGGCATCGGCGCCGCCTATCGTAGCGCCAAGGCCTGCGCCCTGACCGCCGTTTCTCACGGGGTATCGGCGCATCATTTTCGCAAGGGCTTCTGGCCCACGGCACGGGAGATCGCCCGGGACAACAATCTGGGCCATTTTCTGTTTTACGGGGACGATATCCTGCGCCGCATCCCCGGTTTCCGCGCCGCCATGGTGCGCACCGCCGCCCGGGAACAGGCCGATGCCCACTCCCCCCACCGTCTCAGCTCCGCCTTATGGGACACCTTCACCGGCAGCGCCCCCTATCGGGAGATATTGAAGCGCATGTTTCACCCCCAGGTGCTGGCCCGTCTGATGATCGAAGGAGCGGCCAGTTTGATCCGGCCAAAAAGACATTAGGGCGTGTTGACATTCACCATCTTTTGGTCCCTGGCCGCGTTGCAATCCG
>JADGAQ010000186.1 GCA_015231925.1 Magnetococcales bacterium | reverse complement strand
CAGGCCATGAGTGTTTATCAGAAGAGTCGCAGTGAATATTTGAGTTTGCTGGCGGCGCTATCCGCTGCCGGGGTTGCGGCTTTGGCGGAGGGGTATTTGGTCCAATTGGCCGATCACGAGGCGACGGCGGCGCGGGTGGTGGACAAGATGCCGCTCAATTTCGAGCATTTGGCGTTGATTGCTTTGATGTTTCCGCGAGCCAGGGTGATTCATGTGCGTCGGCATGCGGTGGACACCTGTTTGTCGGGGTATTTTCTGCGTTTTGAGCGCAGCATGGGGTATGCGACGCATTTGGCGGGGTTGGCGGGTTATTATCGGGGCTATCGGGCCTTGATGGCGCATTGGAAGCGGGTGTTGCCGCTGCCGGTATATGAGATGCAGTATGAGAGGCTGGTGGGGGATGCGGAGGGGGAGGTACGGCGGTTGGTGGCCTTTTTGGGGTTGCCGTGGGCGCAGCGGGAGCGGGTGGTGGAGGGGCGGGTGTTGACGCCGAGTTCGTGGCAGGTGAGGCAGCCGGTGTATCGGGAGGCGGTGGGGCGGTGGCGGCGGTACGAGCCCTGGCTGGGGGAATTGGTAGAGGGGTTGGGGGAAGAGTTGCTGAAGGAGGGGGAGCGGCTGGAAAGGGAGTGGGCCTGAAGGGATAACCGGGGGTCCGGGGGGGCGAGCCCCCTCGGCGGGGTTTGGGGCAGCGCCCCAAGGTGTTATCCGTTGACGTTGACGTTGACGTTGACTGGCCGTAAGCGGTCCGCTGCGCCAAAGGGAATACCATCAAGCCGGCACCCGGCACCAACCCGTTTGCAGGCAGCGGACCGCGGGGGGGCAAGGGGGGGTCTCATCCCCCCATCCTTGAAGGTTCCGGCAAGCCGGACGCGCATTTTTCCCCGAATGAATCCGCTTAAAAGGAGGTGGTTCGCCCAACGCTTTGTTCCAGGCGGCAACTCCGCAAACGGATGGGGGGATGAGGCCCCCCCTTGCCCCCCCGCGGTCCGCTGCGAAACAGTCCGCCGGTGCGGGTGAGGGGCTTGTGCGTTTTGATCGGAGGCAGCGGACCGCTACGGCCAGTCAACGTCAACGGATAAAACCTTGGGGCGCCGCCCCAAACCCCAGCCGGGGGGGCTCGCCCCCCCGGACCCCCATTTACTCCCCCTTCCCTTCCCCTTCCCCTTCCCTCACCTCACCTCTCCGTCAACGCCACCCTCTTGGCCTTCAATATGGGATTGATCAGATAACTCAATATCGTCCTCTTCCCCGTTACAATATCCACACTCGCCGTCATCCCCGGAATGATCGGCATCACCTGCCCACCCCGCATCAACCGACTCCTGGCCCGCAACAACAACCGATACCGCGCCTCCCCACCCTCCTGACTGATGGTGTCGGCACTCATATCCTCCAATACCCCCTCCAATAACCCATACACCGACGGATCATACGCCGTGATCACCACCCGCGCCGGCAAACCCGGCCGCAAATCCGCCACATCCTGCGGCGCCACCCACGCCTCGATCAACATGTCATCCTCCACCGGCGTCACCTCCAAAATCGTCGCCCCCGGCGGAATCACACTACCCAACGTGGTCAAATTGATCTGCTTCACCACCCCCCGAACCGGCGAAACCACCTCCGTGCGCCGTACCCGATCCTGCTCTGCCGGAGCCGCCTCCCGCATCACGTTGACCCGCGACATCCGCACCGACAAATGCTCCAGCGACTCGTTGCGAAAAGCCAACTCCCTGGAAGTCACCCGCTGCCGCGCCTCCGCCAAAGCCTCCTCCAAACGCGGTACCGCCATGCGGGCATTGGCCAGATTGGCCTCCTCCTCCGCCAACCGCCGCTCCATGGCCAGTATCGCCCCCTCGGAAGTGGCCCCGCTCTTCAACAAGGGCCGGTTCATCTCCAACTCCCTGCGCAACAACGCCGAGGTGCCCACCAACCCCTGAATGCGCGTCTTCGACTCCGCCAACTCCTGCGCCTTCTGCGTAATCTGCCGCTTGAGAATGGCCACATCATTCTCCAAACCCGCCTTGCGGGAGTTGAATAACGCCACCTCCCGCTGCACCAGCTCCGGCCCCTCCCTGACCACCTCCGACGGAAACTCCGGCTGCCCCCCGTTGCCCTCCGCCTGCAACCGCGCCACCTCCGCCAGCAAACTCAAATATTCACTGCGACTCTTCTGATAAACACTCATGGCCTGCGTGTTGTCGATGCGAACCAGTATCTGCCCCGGCTCCACACTCTGCCCCTCGGCAACCAGCTTCTCCGCCAGAATCCCCCCCTCCAGATTCTGAATGCGCTGCGTCTTCTGCGCCGGAACCACCCGCCCCTGCGCCTTGGTCACCCGATCGATCCCGGCAAAATCGGCCCAAACCACAAAAGCCGTCACCAAACCCACGATCACCCCCAACAACAGCGTCGCCGCCCCGCGAGGCTTGCGCCGCCGCGCCGCATCCGTCACCGGAATCAATCCGTCATCCACATCCCCGAAAGACTTCATGAGCGGTTCTCCGCCGCCGCCAACATGGCCAGAATCTCCTTCTGCGGCCCGTCACCCACCACCAGCCCCTCCCGAATCACCAGAATACGATCCATCAAGGCCAACATCGCCGGACGCTGCGTCACCGCCAAAACCGTGCGCCCCTCCAAACAGCGATGCAACTGCTGCACAAACGACTGCTCCGCTCCCCGATCCATGGCGCTGGTGGCCTCGTCGAACAACAACAGCCGCCGCCCCCCCACCAAAGAACGGGCAATCAACAAAGCCTGCTTCTCCCCCCCCGACAAAGCCGCCCCCTCGGTGCCGACCTGCCGGTCCAATCCCAACGGATGACGCCTAACCGTCACATCGAATCCCGTCACCGCCAAAGCCTGAAAAATCTCCCGATCCGTGGCCCGCCCCGTCCCCATGGCGATGTTCTCCCGTATGCTGCCGGTGAACAACCCGTTGCCCTGGGGAACATGCCCGATGCCCTGTCGCAAATCCGCCAGATGCCACTGCCGCACATCCAGACCCTCCACCATCACCGCCCCGCCCTGCGGCTCGTAAAGGCCCAGAATCAACGCCAGAATCGTACTCTTGCCCGAACCATACGGCCCGATGATCCCCACCCGCTCCCCCTCGCGAATGGTGAAGGAGACCCCGCGCAACGCCGGTTCCACCTGGTCGGGATAGCGAAACATCACCTGCCGGAACTCGATGTTGCCCACCGGGGGATCACGCGGAACCGGCGTCAGGTTGGCGGGACGCTCATCGGGAATGCGCACCAGATCATCCAGCGCAGCCAAAGCCACCCGCGCCTGCTGCCAACGGATGAATACCGCCGCAATCTGCGACAAGGGCTGCATGATGCGCCCGGACAACAACGAACAGGCCACCAGCCCCCCGGTGGTCATCTGCCCCGCCATGATGTAATAAACCCCCATGATCACCATGCCGACATACGCCGCCGACGACATCAAACCCACCAGAAACAGGTAAAGCGTGGGATCGGAACGCTCCCTGGCCGCATCGACGGCCTGGCTGTCCACCAGCATCTCCCAGCGATGCCGCATGCGCCCCTCCAACCCCAAAACCTTCACCGTCTCCAGCCGATGCAACACCTCCACCAGAAAACCCTGCCGGTTGCCCGTATCCCGATCATGCCGGAAACTGCGCTCCCGACCGGGCCACAACATCACCACCCCCAAAACCACCATCAACACCGTGGCCATCAGGGGTATCAGAGCCAGCATCGGCCCGCTGAGCCAGGCAATGGTCAGCAGGAAAACCACCACGAAAGGAAGATCGACAAACGTGGCCAGAGTGGCCGAAGAGAAGAAGTCCCGCAAAATATCGAAGGAACGGATGCGATTGGCCATCTGACCGGGCGTGCTGCGCAACGAGGCCAGCGGCAGTCGCAACACCTTGGCGAAAATGCGACTGGCCAGGATGGTGTCGAGATTGCGCCCGGTGACGTTGATGAAGTGGTAACGCAAAGCCCGCAGCAGGAAATCGAACAGCAGCGCCACCCCCACCCCCAACGTCAACACCCACAGACTCTCCACGGCCTGATTGGGAATCACCCGGTCGTAAACGCTCATCACGTAGAGCGGCACCGCCAGCGCCAGGAAGTTTATGAACAGGGAGGAGAGGAAAACCTGGGCGATAATGCTTTTCTGGGCGAGAATTTCCGGCCAGAACCAACGGTTTCCCGCAGGCTGCACATCATCGCTCTCCGGCGGGGACTCCCGATGCCGGGGCCGGGTGAACAAGGCCCGCCCCGTGACCTCGGCATCCAGCTCCGCGCCGGAAACCACCACATAGCCCGGATCGCTCTCGGGAAAAATCAGGCGCGCCGCATCGTCCGGCTCCCTGGAGAGCAACACCGCCGCCCGCCCCCGCTCCAGAAGCAGCACACACGGCAGCAGCGCGGTCTGAATCTCCCGCCAGGGGATCTCCACCAACCGGGCGGCCATCCCGGCGCGCCCGGCGGCTCGCAGAAACAACGCAGGCGTCAGTCCGCCTTCCGGCAGCGGCAACCCGTGAGCCAGGGAAACCGCCGACGCGGGTTGGCCAAGCAACCGCATCACAATGGCCAGACAGGCCAGCAGAGCATCGTCAACCCGCGCCGACGGCGGGGGCAGGACCGGGGGGGAACAGGCTTCCAGAGACGTGTCGGACAAGGAAAGGCTCCCGAAACGGAGAGGGGGACGGGAAACGGCGCTCTCCCCGGAAAGGGGGGCGACAAAGGCGGATTGATATCCCTGAATGCCGATGAATTGTACCCCAGCCCCCCGCCGGGATACAGGGTTGAAACGGAACCGGGTTTGCTTCCGGCCATGCCCGGACCGGACCTTTCCGGACCACCCGCCGTGCCGCCCGTTCCGGCAGTGAATGGCCCCCTTGCCGGGACCATTCCGCAAGGGCCGGATAAAATCATTAAAATTTATTCCATCGCGAAGCAACCGCGTGATATACTGCCTCTCCTTGGCAGTATGGGGATATGGGGATATTCCCTGGCTGAGGGCCTTCTAGCCCGCATTAAAAACTATAAATTATCACCGGTGCATGTAAGCAGGGTTACTATTAATGATTGAAGAACTTGGCAGCATCATTCGCACCGCCATCAAGGAAACCGTGTTGGCCTTTTTTGTCGCCGATATTGCTCTGGAACCCGGCCCGGTAATCGTCAAGTCGGGCGATGCGGATTATCGCCCGCCCCACGCCGATGTCACCGCCATCGTCGGCTTCGGGGGTGCGCTGAAAGGAGGCGTGCATCTTTCCGCCCCCTCCCATGCCGCTCTGGGTCTGGCGTCCGCCTTTTCCGGGGAACACCTGGACCAGTTCAATGCCGTGTTCCGGGACGCCTTCGGCGAACTGGCCAATATCGTCGCCGGCGCGGTGAAAGGACTCCTCAACGATGCCATTGCGTTGAATCCGCCGCAAGTCGTGGTGGAGAGTGGCCTGAACAACGTCTACGCCCCGTCGCTGGAGTATACGAAATGCTACTTCATGACCCGGAACGGGCCCTTTTTCATTGAAGTATTCTACGCGGATAACTGATCCGCTCCCCCCTCAGCGATTATCCCGCCGCCGGGCCGCGGCCACATCGCTGGCCACCATCTCCCGCACCAGTTCGACAAAACTGGTGCGGTGCGACCAGCCCAGCACCCGGCGCGCCTTGGAGGCATCCCCCTGCAGCAACGGCACCTCGGTGGGCCGGAAAAAGCGGGGATCGACCTCCACCAGAACCTCCCCGCTGGCGGCATCGTATCCCACCTCCCCGGAACCGCTGCCCTGCCAACGAATCTCGCGTCCCACCTCGGCAAAAGCCAGCTCCACGAACTCCCGCACCGAATGGCTCTCCCCCGTGGCCAGAACATAGTCGTCGGGACGCTCCTGTTGCAGCATCAGCCACATGCCTTCCACATAGTCGCGGGCGTGACCCCAGTCCCGTTTGGCGTCCAGATTGCCCAGATAGAGCCGTCCACCCCGCCCCCCGTGGAGAGCCGCCACCGCGCGGGTGATCTTGCGGGTGACGAAAGTCTCCCCACGGGTGGGGCCTTCGTGATTGAAGAGAATGCCGTTGGAAGCATGCAACCCGAAGGCCTCCCGATAGTTCACCGTTATCCAGTACGCATACAGCTTGGCCACGGCATAGGGACTGCGAGGCCGGAACGGGGTGGTCTCGTTCTGAGGCACGACGGGCGTATTGCCATAGAGTTCGGATGTCGAGGCCTGATAAAAACGCACCCTCCCCTCCATGTTCAGGATGCGCACCGCCTCCAGCAGCCGCAAGGTTCCCAGGGCATCGGAGTTGGCGGTGTACTCCGGCGTTTCGAAACTGACGTGAACATGGCTCTGGGCCGCCAGATTGTAAATCTCCGTCGGCTGAACGTTCTGAATGATGCGAATCAGGTTGGACGAATCCCCCATCTCCCCGTAATGCAGAAAAAAGCGTACATCCTTTTCGTGCAAATCCCGAAACAGATGATCGATGCGCTGGGAATTGAAGGAAGAGGCCCGACGCCGCAGGCCATGCACCACATAGCCCTTCTTCAGCAGCGATTCGGCCAGCCAGGCGCCATCCTGTCCGGTGACTCCGGTGATCAGGGCAACTTTTTCACTCATGAGACCCTCTCCTGCTCAAGGGGATGCTGTTGTCAATCCGAGGTTTCGGGCGATTCCGTTTCGGCCCGATGCCGGTCGGCCCTTACCATTTCGCCGATGATCTCCTCGAAGCCGCGCCGGGGTTCCCAGCCCAGGGACTCACGGATCGCGGAGGCGTCCCCGCACAGGGGGACCGGTTCCGGAGGTCGCAACAACTCCGGGTCGATGTGCACATGGTCGCACCAGTCCAACCCGGCGCAGGCGAAAGCCAGGGCCACCATCTCGGCCACGGTGCGGGTCCGGCCCGTGGCGATGATGAAATCGGCGGCCCGCCCGGCAGTCAGCATGACCTGCATGGCGGCGACGTAATCCGGTGCGTAGCCCCAATCCCGCCGATGATCCAGGTTACCCAGAACCAGCTCCTTCTGCAGGCCCAGACCAATGCGGGCTGCGGCGCGGGTGACCTTGCGGGTGACGAAGCGGGGGGAACGACGCGGGGATTCGTGGTTGTAGAGAATGCCGGTACAGGCGAAGAGACCGCGTTCCTCGCGGTAGAGTCGCACCAGATGGTGTGCCGCCACCTTGGCCACCCCGTAAACCGAACGGGGGCGGAACGGGGTGTCGAGGTTCTGGGGGGAGTGGTCGGGCCGACCGAACATTTCGGCGCTGCCCGCCAGAAAGAAGCGGCATTGCGGACGATGGCGCGCCACAGCGGACAACAGGGCGCGACTGCCTTCGACGATATCCCGCAGCAGGGTGGCCTCCTCCGCCGGCCCGGTATGCACGAAGCTGGGGGCTCCCAAATGGTAACACTCGTCCGGCGCGGCGGCCTCGATGACCCCTTCCAGGCCGTCGAACCCCTCTCCGGAGAGGGCATGCCAGATCACCCGTGGCCGCAACGCGACCATGTAGGGCTTCCCGGAAGCGCTGTCGGGATCCCGCAGCAGACCGTGAACCTGATAGCCCTGCTGCAGGAGATGTTCGGCGAGATAGCTGCCGTCCTGCCCGGTGATACCGGTGATCAGGGCCCTTTTCATGCCGTTTGAGGGAGTCGCGAATCTCCCGCCGCCAGGAGGATGGATACCTTAAATAACTTTAATTTCAATTTATTATCTTTTAAGTAGCCGAAAAGGAAATGTTCTGTCCGTTGACTTTTCCGTTGCCAAAAGGACGCAACGTCCCGTTCCCGGTGTAACGGTAGCCCAAACGGAGATCGATTGCAAACCTTCGCCCAAGTGTCCAGGGGAGTACCTGGCAACCCGACTTGAGAAACGAACAAGGTCAAACCGCGCCATTGAATTCGGCCATTGCGCCGAAAAAGACCCGTCAAATCGATACGAAATGGCACCCGCTCCGATAAAACGGGGCTCCAGAGTATCGTCTCCACGATAATTCCCGGACAGCTCCTCCATTAAGTCTACAGGATCGCACAGTTTATCGACTAAAATTTACTGAATGCCTCAATCGTATCTGTTCAGGTATACGGGGGTTGGGGGGGATTATCCCCCCCAACGGGTCCAGGGCAGCGCCCTGGGACTCTTCC
>JADGAQ010000185.1 GCA_015231925.1 Magnetococcales bacterium | reverse complement strand
ACCATGATGGTCCCCAGACCCCTGCAATAATGCAAAAATGAAACAGAAATGGAATAAAGCGTTTGGGTCATGCTCCGGGCGCAAATTCGGCGTCCGATTTCCAATCGTCCCTTCCATGCCTGAAATTCGGGCTGATACAGCGGTAGAACCAAACGGCTTGGCTTGATGATTTCGCCGGGAAGTCGGCAACCGATGTGGCGTTCAGGAGTCGTATACCCATTCTGGTACTCTCAGTCCACACTATCCTTGATGGTTATCATATCGTGGTGAGGATCGTCAATCTTTCTGGATGTAAACGCATCCATCTGTCCAGCAATAAAACCAGCATTTGAAACACAAAAAATTTTTTATTGATTTTATGATTTCATCGTTCTACAATTCCTTCGAACAATATGGATATTAATGATATTTACATTGTTTATGCTTTTCGAGGCTAACAGAATGCTGAGCGGTAATATAATGGACAAACATCGGGCGCCACGCATCGAATTCAGACAAAGGGCCTTTTTGGAGTTGATCGATCGGAGGGGTTTTACGGGGACAACCCTGAACGTATCTGAAACCGGAGCCTTTCTGGAGCTGGGTTTCTTGCCTCCGGACGTCACGGTCGGAGAGTTGGGCTTGCTTCATCCCGCTCCTTTCAAAACCAATCGATACCTGCTTTGCAAGATAGTTCGAATTACAGTCGAAGGTATTGGATTTTCGCTTATCGGTGTGGGCGAAATCCATTTCAATACTATGTTAGTAAAATATTGACCCAATTGATGAATTGTTTCTTTCTGCTGTGAGGTCAACAGTATGTTTTATATCAAACAAAGTATTTAATTAAGAGGATATTGAAGTGGATGGAATTTATGGAGGTTGTAATGCCCGGGTGTTTCCTTAACCCGGATAAGGTATTTGCCAAGTTTCAGCGTGAGCGTGCACTCCCTTAGGCGGATGCAGTGCCAGAAAGGGGATCTTCTTGACATTCAGGGGAATAACGCCGGCAAGGCGACAGTACGTTTCCGTCCGGATCGAGAACGGGCAATAGTGGAGCGATCGGAAGGAGAAACCCCGCCGGCACCCGACAGGGGGAATGGCCAAGGCGAAGATTCGCGATATTCCCGTTTACTCAAAAGGTTCCTTTCGGTTCAGGGAGTTGGTGGAGACCTCTGTCACTGCGGAATCACGTGTTTTTCGTGTCGGGTATTTCGCAAAATTATTATTGAAGAGTGTGAATTGATAAAGCCCGTCATGGCAAGTCGGTCAATAGGAAAGAACACTGTTATGAATTGGTTTTTTATTTATTTTTTTGTCGTTATCTGCTGTCTTGTGACGCCGCCCGTCGAATCGGCGGAGGGGGAAGTTTATCGTTTCGGGGTGCTTTCCCAGCGTAGCGCGGTCCTTACCGCCAAACATTGGAATCCCATTCTGGCGTGGGTTTCCCGGCGTTCCGGGGTCGAGTTGGAGCTGAACGTCGCTCGCACCGCGCCGGAATCAAATAAGGCCATCGCCGCCGGTGACTACGATTTCGTCTACTCCAACACCATTTTTTTGCCCGCCACCGCTGCCCAAGGCTATCAGGTGATCCTGCGTCCCCGAACCACCGCCATCAGCAGCCAGATCGTGACCCTGAAGGATTCACCCATCCAAGCCTTGCAGGATTTGGCGGGACGGGAGGTCGGGTTCCCCTCCAAAGCGGCCTTCGTCGGCTATGCCGTGCCCATGGACCATCTGCTGCGCGAGAAGATCGAGGTGCAGCCCGTGTTCGGCGGCAATCAGGAAGGGATCATGGGGCAATTGCAGGCGATGCGCGTCATGGCGGCCGGGGTTAACAGTCAGGTGATGCGCCACTTCGCCGCCAGAGAAAACCTGGCTTATCGGGTGTTGTGGGAATCCCAGGCCTTCCACAATCTGCCCATCGCCGCGCATCCCAGGGTCTCCGGCGATCACGTCGAGGCGGTGCGACGCGCCTTCGTCGAGATGCCGGATAATCCGGAAGGGGCTCAGGTGCTGGAGGTGGCGGCCAAGGAGCTCAATCAGGATCCCCCCTACGGCTTTGTTCGGGCCACTCATCAGGATTACCGGAACTACGTCGACTTTTATCGAACCTGCCTGACTCCCGACATCGAATGAACGCCCTGTCACGCCTTTCCCTGCCGGTGTGGAACAGGCTCACCTTCTCCCGTCGACTGTTGATCACGGCCAGCCTGGCCCTGGTGGTGGCCGGTATGGTCATGCTTTACACATCCACCGCGCGAGACGCCCTTGAAGCACGTCAAAACATGGAGGAGGAGCTGCAGATCCGGCTTTCCATCCTGCCCCAGTTGATGAGTGAAATGGCGGTAATCGGTGATTACGCCACCATGCGGCAAATGTTGGCTCAAATGGTGAGACGCGAAATCGTGGCACGGGTACGTTTCCAGGATCGCCATGGCGCCTACCTGGAAAGCGCCTCGCCCCGGTTGTCCCTCCAGGCTCCGGAATGGTTTCGGGACTGGCTCGGTTTGCGCGCCCCGGTGGGATCGGTGGCTCTGAATGTGGGTGGCCGTTATTACGGCGATATCCACGTGGAACTGACCGATCTGCCCACCGTCAACCGGGAATGGAGGCAATTGCTGCACCATCTGTCGGTGTTGCTGTTGGCCATTGTACTCGATTTCATCGGCATTTGGCTGGTGTTGCGCAATGGTCTGCGCCCGCTGCGGGATCTCGACCGGGGCAGCCGGAGCCTGGGCCAGGGGGATCTTTCGGTGCGACTGCCGGAGCTTGGCGCACCGGAACTGCGGGAAGCCATCATCGCTTTCAACCATATGGCGGATCGCCTGGAAGTTCGCGAGGCCGGATTCCGCACCCTGACCCAGGCTGTCGAACAGAGTCCGGTTTCGGTGATGATCACCGACCCGGAGGGGCAGTTGGAATACGTCAATCCCCGATTTTTCCATGTGACGGGTTATACCCGGTCCGAGGTACTGGGACGCAACCCCCGGTTCCTCCAATCGGGGCGCACCCCTCCGTCCATCTATCATGAATTATGGGGAACGCTTCGGGCCGGTGAGGAGTGGCGCGGAGAGTTGATCAATAAGCGCAAGGACGGGACATTGCTGTGGGAGTCCGCCGCCATTGCCCCGGTCCGGGACGCCAACGGCACGGTGCGCCATTACGTGGCGGTGAAGGAGGATTTCACCCAACGCCGGCAACTGGAGGAGTCGTTGCGCAAAGAGGAGGACTTGATGCGCTCCCTGCTCGCCTCCATGGGCGAGGGGGTTTATGGTGTCGACCGGGAGGGGCGCTGCGCTTTCATCAATCCGACCGCGCTGCGCCTGTTGGGCTATCCCGAGGGCGCCGATCTCACCGGAACCAATCTGCACGAGTTGATCCACCATCACCATCCCGACGGCTCCAATTACGCTTTGGAGAAGTGTCATGTGTGTCGCACCTTTATCATTGGCGAAGCCGTGCGTCGGGATGACGAAGTCTTCTTCCGTGCCGACTGCAGCTCGTTTCCGGTGGAGTACCATGCCCATCCCTTGAGGGAGGGCGAGCAGGTGTCGGGGGCGGTGGTTACCTTCAGCGACATCACGCAACGCCGTCGGACGGAGCAGAGTTTGATCCAGGCCAAACAGGCCGCCGAAGAGGCCAGTCGTGCCAAGAGTGCGTTCCTGGCCATTATGAGTCACGAAATCCGCACTCCCTTGAACGCCATTCTCGGCATGGCCGAGTTGTTGGCGGAGTCGAATCTCGACGAGGAGCAGCGCCTGGGCATGAAGGTGCTGCGTCGTGCCGGCAACGGGTTGCTCTCCCTGATCACGGACATTCTGGATCTGGTCGCCTTCGAGTCCGGACAGCCGGTGGTGGAGTTCCGGTGTTTCAATCTGGCGGATCTGGCCCAGGAGGCACAGGAGATCCATGCCTTTGCTGCGGATAAGAAGGGGCTGCGTCTCGATACCCGCATCGATCCGGCACTGCCCGGTTACATCTGGGGAGACCCGAAACGCTTACGTCAGGTGCTGCTCAATCTGATCGGCAATGCGGTGAAGTTCACCGCCGAGGGGGAAGTGCGCCTGGAGATCGTGCGGGGGGATTCGGAAACCATTCGATTTTCCGTATATGATACCGGTATAGGTATCTCCAGGGAACAAATGGATCGCCTCTTCGAGCCATTCTTCAAGATCGATTCCTCCAGTACCCGTCAGTATGGCGGCACGGGCCTGGGTCTGGCTATCTGCCGACAGTTGGTGGAGGTTCTCAAGGGGACCGTCGGGGTGGAGAGCCGGGAAGGAGAGGGGAGCCAATTTTATTTCGATCTGCCGTTGCGTGCGTGCCAGATCGATCGGTTGACGCCTGAGACACCCGCCGGTGAGACCGGGTCCGGCGCATCAAAGCCGGGGGATGTGGCCATCCTTCTGGCGGAGGATGCCGAGGACAACCGGATGCTGATCCAGTCATATCTGAAAAAGGTTCCCTGTCGCCTGACCATGGCCCGTGATGGGGCCGAAGCGGTCCGGCTGTTCAAGGCGCAGGAGTTTAATCTGCTACTGATGGACATCCAGATGCCCGGAATGGACGGCCTGCAGGCGACCCGGACGATCCGCGCCTGGGAGAAGGAAACCAAACGTCCGCACACCCCCATACTGGCCCTAACCGCCCACGCCATGCCGGGTGATCAGGAAAAGAGCCGGTTGGCCGGCTGCGATGAGCATCTTATCAAGCCGATCCGCAAGCGTGAATTGCTGGAAGTCCTGGGGCGATACGGGGCAACTATCGAGCTGGACAGACCCCGGAGTTGACAGCCTGTTGACATCCTTCCACCGGCAACCTGCGGAGCGAACCGCCTCTGCACGGGGAAATTCTTCGAAAGTGTTGGGCTGTTCAGCAGAAAAGATTTGCCAGAATTTCGAGCAGGCGAGCGAAACGGCAGGGAGAAACCCTCATCGTTCCTCTGAGGCAGGAGCGACTGATTTCATCGTCTGCTTCGGCATTTTCCAGCCGGTCATAATCTGACGAGCCGGATCACCCATGACATCACCGAAGAACCCCAGGTCGGCATGGTATCGGTCCAGCGCCCCAGGACGGTAATCCGGGGACACCCTACGCATTTCCTTATGGCTATAAAGGAAATGCGTATGCTGTCCACGGATTTGCTGCGGGGAATTTCCCACGAAAATGGCCGCCCGGGAAGGCGGCCTTGGATAGGATAGCATATTTACAAAATCGCGAGACACAATACGTATTTTCCCTATTGTGCAAAATCAAGTTATACCCTACGCATTTTCCTTATGGCTATAAAAGAAATAGGCATGGTGTCCCTCGATTCCACGGTATGGTGTCCCCTGATTTTGTGACTGAGGGCGACCACCCTAGCGAAACAGCGAGGAACCCAGTTTGTGACCACCACGACGTTTCAACGTTAATTTGAAACTATTTCGTTCAATACAGTATGAAACTGGGTGTTTGAAACAAATGAATGAAACAACCCCGTCATTCGGCAAAATTCCAATTAATTTTATCAAGCAAAATCAATTAGTTACCTGTTCATTGTTCATCATTGATCGTTTGGCGCGATATGTGCGTTATAAATTTTAGTGGCAAGCATTGGGCTTGAAACTAATTTAAGTCGGAAAACCCCCGCCTTTGACGGAGGAATCCGGCCTTCATAGAGGAAAACGTTATGAAAAACAGCAAAAAATTGATGCTGGCAGCAATGTTCGCTAGTTATGTGGTCGTGGGTGCAAGTGCTGCCTCCGCCGGAGGTCCGTCGCCCGTAAACCTGGGTTCCGCTGGAAATTTCGCAATTCTTAGCAAATCTGGAATCACCAACGTTTTTCGGTCCTCTGTTGTTGGGGATGTTGGAACGAGCCCCATCACCGGTGCAGCTCTCCTTCTCACCTGCGATGAAGTGCAGGGGAAGGTATACACCGTCACTGCGGCTGGTCCTCTACCCTGTACGATTAGCAACCCCAGCCTTCTGACCTCGGCGGTGAGCAGCATGGAAGCGGCTTACACGGATGCTGCGGGACGAACGGCACCAACTGCCACTGAACTGGGTGGCGGAGAGCTTAGCGGGAACCTCGCTCCCGGCATCTACAAATGGAGTTCGCCAGTTGTGCTGTCCGGCAATCTCACGCTCACAGGCGGCCCGAACGATGTTTGGATCTTCCAGATTGCGCAAACCTTTAATACCGCAGTTGGTTCAAGCATAAAACTTGAAGGAGGTGCTCAGGCCAAAAACGTCTTCTTTGCGGTCGCCGGAGCGACGACCCTTGGAGTTTCTTCGCATTTTGCGGGTATCATCCTTGGTAAAACTATGATCGCAGTTAACACTAGCGCTACGGTCGAAGGCCGGCTGTTTGCGCAGACCGCGGTCACTCTTCAGATGAATACGATTACCGAACCCAAGTAAAGAAGCATGTCTCTCCCGTGAGCTAGACACGCTCATCAAACTGTGCGCGTCGCTTTCAAGAGCCAAAATCGGCTTTTGAAGGCGACGCTCCGGGGGGGATTCCCAGGACGCCCGACTAAATTCCTAGAATCCGCAGAAGAATCCGGGGACACCATACACATTTCCTTATGGCGACAAAGGAAATGCGTATGGTGTTCTATGATTTCCTAACGGATTTCGTCAACCGGGTTTCCGGAAAAGCATGGAAAACTTTTATGTGTTGCTTAACATAAAACAGTAATGGAGAGTTCCTTGAAAAAACTATTCAATATCTTGTTTTTTTGTGCCACGCTTTGCACCGCAGGGGTGGTGCTGGCTGGTCAGACTCACGATCTGATTGACTCAGCAAAACGTGGTGATCTGGTTGCTGTGCAAGCCCTGATCAACAAGGGGGCGGATGTCAACGCCAAAGATCACGATGGCGATACCGCGTTGAAGAAAGCCTCTTCCGAAGGGCATCTGGAAATCGTGAAGGTTTTGCTCGACAAGGGAGCGGATGTCAACGCCAAAGATAACGATGGCGATACCGCGTTGAAGAAAGCCTCCTCCGAAGGGTATCTGGAAATCGTGCAGGTTCTGCTCGACAAGGGAGCGGATGTCAACGCCAAGGATCACGATGGCGATACCGCGTTGAAGAAAGCCTCCTCGGAAGGGCATCTGGAAATCGCGAAGGTTCTAATCGACAAGGGGGCGGATGTCAACGTCAAAGATAACGATGGCGATTCCGCGCTGAAGAAAGCCTCCTCCGAAGGGCATTTGGAAATCGTGAAGCTTCTGATCAACAAGGGGGCGGATGTCAACGCCAAAGATGCCAATGGCATGACCGCACTGGAGATAGCCTCCTTAAAAAATCGCCGTAATGTGATGAAGATCCTGATCGACAATGGGGCGGATAGTGACCAAGTTCGGCAACCGGAAACAATCTCCAAACCTTCTTTTGATATCAAGGAATATTGCAAAAAAATAGTCGGGTCAGTAGGTGGCAGTTACAGCATCATGGAAACGTGCATCGATAATGAGACAAAGGCAAGGGACAGACTCAGAAAACGTTAGATGGTAACCGTTCCTCACCCCAAAAAATACTATGAAAGTCAACAGATTGCAATGGCGACTTTCATAGTATTGGGTGAAAAACCACAACTCGTCGAGGATAAGGAGGCTTGACGGTAATCCGGGGATACCATACGACGATAATTCTGGGAGACTATACACATTTCCTTATGGCTATAAAGGGAATGCGTATGCTGTCCCCGGATTTCCTCGTCCATTGCAGACCATCCGGGAACAGAATGCCACCAAGGGATTTCATGGTTGCAACTCCGAATAAACGTTACTACAATAGAGACGATGAAGATCACCTACGATCCGGCCAAACGCGAAAAGACCCTGACTGAACGAGGGTTGGATTTTGAAGACGCCATTTCTGTCTTCCTAGGCGCGGAAGTGACTTTTCAGGATGACCGGATGGGCTATGGTGAATCCCGTTTTGTCACCGTCGGGTGCTTTGGCGAAAGAATGACAGTTATGGTTTGGACGCCTCGCGACGAGGGTCGTCGTATCATTTCCATGAGGTACGCCAATGAACGCGAAATCACCAGGTACCAAACCCGTTTGGGTTGACCCGGATGATGCTCCAGAGTTAACGGGCGAAGAATTGGATCGCCCTGACGCCGTGTGGTCAATTGGTGGCCAACGTGTTTCTTCT
>JADGAQ010000184.1 GCA_015231925.1 Magnetococcales bacterium | reverse complement strand
GGCCCCCCCTTGCCCCCCCGCGGTCCGCAGCGGGTCGTCCGGATCGTGCGGGTGGCGAGTGGGTGCGCTTTCTTTCGATGCTGCGGACCGCTTACGGACACGTCAACGGATAAAACCTCGGGGCTCCGCCCCGAACCCCGCCGGGGGGGATAATCCCCCCCGGACCCCCGTATTTTTCACAGGCCACGTCAACACCTCGGGGCGCTGCCTTGCCCCCTCTTTCCCGCAAAAAAAAAGGCCGGGGGATCTCTCCCCCAGCCCTTTACGGCTGTCGCTTTCGCTTATCTTCAGAACCGCTCGAACTCGCTGTCGCCCGGCCCCTCGTCCCCACCCATATCCAGATTCACCCCGCCGCCGCCTGCTCCCTTCGGCGCCGGCAAGGCCTTCGGCGCCGCCTTGCCTATCGCCTTCTTCGGCGGCATCAACGGCTTCGACGCCGCCTTGGCCACCGGACGATGCACCGCCGCCTTCTTCGGCGGGGCACGATGCTCCACACCCGTCTTGAAGAACGCAATCGCCTCCTGCAAACGATCCGCCTGCCCCGACAACTCCTCCGCCGTGGCCGCCATCTCCTCGGAAGCCCCCGCGTTCTGCTGAATCACCTTGTCCAACTGCTGAATCGCCGAGTTGATCTGCCCCGCACCCTGACTCTGCTCCCGCGACGAAGCGGCAATCTCCGCCACCAACTCCGCCGTGCGCTGAATGTCCGGTACCAGCTTGGACAACATGGTCCCCGCCCGCTCCGCTACCTCCACACTGGAGGCGGACAACTGCCCGATCTCCCCCGCCGCGGTCTGGGAACGCTCCGCCAACTTGCGAACCTCCGCCGCCACCACCGCGAAACCCTTGCCATGCTCCCCGGCTCGCGCCGCCTCGATGGCCGCATTCAAGGCCAACAGATTGGTCTGCCGCGCAATCTCCTCGATGATGGAAATCTTGGAGGCGATCTCCTTCATCGCCGCCACCGCCTCCGTCACCGCCTTGCCGCTCTCCTCGGCATCCTTCGACGCCTTCTTCGACATGCCCTCGGTGGTGGAAGCGTTGTCCGTGTTCTGCTGAATCCCGGAAGACATCTCCTCCATCGCCGCCGAAGTCTCCTCCACCGAAGCCGCCTGCTCCGTGGCCCCCTCCGACAACGACTGCGACGACGACGACAACTCCGCACTGCCCGTGGCCACATTGTCCGAAGCCTGACGCACCTTGCCGACCACCTCCTGCAGATTGGTCACCATGCTGCGCAACGCATCCGCCAAGACCCCCACCTCATCCTTCTGATGCACATCCAGATTGGCCGTCAAATCGCCGTCCGCAACGCGACGCGCAAATTCCACACCCCGCCCCAGCGCCACGGTGATGGAACCCGTCAACACCCAGGCCACCACCACCCCGATCAACACCGCAATCACCGAGGCCCACAGAATGATGGCCTCCGCCGAGCTGATCTGCGCGTCCATCTTGACCTGCTGACCCTCGCGAGCCTCGATGATCACCTTGATGGCGTCCGCACCCACCTTCTCCAGACGCCCTTCGGTCTCATGCTCCTGCTTGACCAGGCCGACATACTCGTGGAGGGCCTTCTCGTAGACGTCCAACCCCTCCAGAGCCTTTTTCACCTGGTTGATGTTCTTCTCCTGCTTGAAGGAGCCCATCAACTCCGTGCCCATCTTGCGGGCGCCGTTCAACACCTCGACGGCGGCCTTGGCGTCCTTCTCATCCTTGGAGTTGATGAAATTCAGCATCTGACGCCGGGCATCCAGCAGTTCGGTGCGCATGGCCCCCGCCGTCAACGCCTTGTGCATGCGATCCTTCAGCTTGGCCGCATCCAGAGGCTCTTTCTTCAAATCCTCGTCCAACTGGGTCTTCTGGTCATCCCGCAAGGTGGTGAACTGCACCATGGCATCCCGCCCGGCGTTGCGCATCTTCTCCAACGTTTCGTCCAGCTTGCGACGGATATCCTGGAAGGAGGTGAACGCCGCGCCGTAATCCTTGGCCGCGCTGATCACCTGATCCATGCGCTGCTTGTCCGCCGCATCCTTGAAGCGATTATCCCGTGCCTCGGCGGCGGCATCCTGCAGCTTTTTCACGCTGGCATGCACCAGTTCCGCCTGTTTGACATCGGTGTCCAGATTGAACTTCATCTCCGCCTGACGCGCCTCGCGGATAATCTGAACACCCTTCCACAACGCCGTGGAGTTGTCCACCCGCCGGGCCGAGCTGTCCAGCCCATCCCAGCCGGAGTAGCCGACAAAAACCAGCAATAACAGCACGGCGCCAAACCCGATCGCCAGCTTGAGCCCCAGTTTTAGGTCTTTTAACATGCCTTTCCCCCCGAAAATGGAGTAGTTTTTAAAAGAAAACCGCCTATTTCTATCAGGTATTGAGACGGGCGGCAATCACGAAATACCAATGATAAGATAAAAAAATTTTATGGTTGAAGGGGTTACAAAACGCCGCAGGCAAGCGGGGATGTATATCTTTTTTTGACTTTCAATATTTTTTATTTTAAAGTATTAAAAAAAGAAAATGTTCTACCCTTTGACTTTTCTGATATCAGTTAATTATCATATAAAGACAAATTATTTATAATTTTCTGAAAAGGACATGGGAAAAGTCAACGGACAGAACATTTTCTTTTTTTTGATACTTTAAAAGATAAATATTGAAAGGCACAGGAGTCAACACCTTCCCGGCAGGGCATAGCGTTCGATGGCTTCCAGCAGGGTCTTCTTCTTGATCGGTTTGGCCAGATGGGCGTCGCATCCCGCTTCCAGGCTGTGGGCGATATCCTCGGCCAGGGCGTAGGCGCTGAGGGCCAGAATGGGCAGCCGGGGCAACCCCTGCTCCGCTTCCACGCGCCGCCGGGCGCGGGTGGCGCAATAGCCGTCCATGACGGGCATCTGCACATCCATCAACACCAGATCGAAGGGCGCTTCCCCCATCTTCTCCACCGCGACGGCCCCGTTTTCCGCCACCTCCAGCCGACAGGGATAATCCTTCAGATAGGTTTGAATCAGCAGCCGGTTGTCGTCGGAATCGTCCACCAGCAATATCTGACGCAACGGCCCCTCAAAAGCGGGATGGCTTTGCGGCGCGATGGTCTTGCTCGGGGTCAGGCCGTGGTTCAAGGCCTGATCGATGAGGCGGAAGATCTCCAGACGGCGCACCGGTTTGGTCAGATAATGCTCCACCCCCAGAACCTGACAGCGCTGCTGATGCGACTCGTGGTTTTCGGAGGTCAGCATCAGGATGGGAATGCCCGGATGGCTGGCGGCGCGCCAGCACTCCACCAGCCGGAAGCCGTCCATGCCCGGCATGCGCACGTCCAGCAACAGCAACTGATAGGGGCGGCCCGAAGCCACCGCCTGTTCCATGCGGATCAGACCGGAGTAGCCGTCGGGGGCTTCGTCGAGTTCCACGCCGGTGCCCTGCAGGTATTCGCGCAGCACCTGCAGATTGGCGGCGGTATCGTCCACGGCCAGGGCGCGCACCCCCCGCAGGTCGGGCAGGGTCGCCACCGGCGTTGCCGTGGCCCGGGTGAACGGCAGGGTGAAACGAAACGTGGAGCCGCGTTTCGGCTGGCTCTCCACCTCGATGCGCCCCCCCATCTTGTCCACCAGCTTGCGCACGATGGCCAGGCCGAGGCCGGTGCCGCCGAAACGACGGGTGATGGAGCTGTCGGCCTGCACGAAACTTTCGAAAATGGTGTGCAGCCGGTCCGCCTCGATGCCGATGCCGGAATCGGCCACACTGAAGCGGATCCACACCCGCCGCGAATCCCCGGCAGGCTCTTCGACCCGCTCCGCCTCGAAGTGGATCAAGCCCTGCTCCGTGAACTTCACGGCGTTGCTCATCAGATTGAGAAATATCTGTCGCAGCCGGATGGGGTCGCCGCGCAGATTTTCCGGCACCTCGGGTTTCAGGTGACGCACCAGTTCCAGCCCCTTGGCGTGAACGCGCAAGGCCATGATTTCGCAAACAACGTCCATCTCCTCCTGCAGATTGAAGGTGGTCTCTTCCAGATCCAGTTGGCCGGACTCGATTTTGGAGATGTCCAGAACGTCGTTGATCACCCCCAGAAGATTTTCCCCCGCCGAACGGAAGACCTGCACAAATTTTCGCTGTTCCCCGTCGAGGCTGCTCTCCCACAACATGTCGGCCATGCCCAGAATGGCGTTCATGGGGGTGCGGATTTCGTGGCTCATGTTGGAGAGGAATTCGCTTTTGGCGCGATTAGCCGCTTCCGCCTGCTCCTTGGCGAAGCGCATGGCGTCTTCGGCCCGTTTGCGCTCGGTGATGTCCCGTGCGGTGGCGTAGGTGATGCCCTCTTCCTTCACGAATACCGCCTTCCACGACAGCCAGCGGTGGGAGCCGTCCTTGCAGACGTAGCGGTTTTCGAAGTTGAGGGAGTAGCCCACCTGCAGTTGCCGGTTCATCTCGTCGCGGGTGCGCTGCTGGTCCTCGGGATGGATGAAATCGACGAAGGGGCGGGCGATCAACTCCGAGGCGGTATAGCCCAGCACCTCCGTCATGGCGGGATTGACCTTTTTGAAGCAGCCCAGGGGATCGGCGATGCACATCAGGTCGGAAGCGGTTTGAAAGAGTTTGAAATACTGTTCCCGTTCGATTTCAGCCCGTTTGCGGTCGGTGATGTCCAGGCCCGCGCCGACCAGGTGGGGTTTTCCGTCCACCTCCAGGCGGGATCCGGTGAAATAGAAGAGCATCTCGTCGCCGGTGGAACTCAGGAAGTGGGCTTCAACGGTGCTTTGTCCGCGAGTGAAGACTTCGCGGATGCGTTCCGCCACCCGGGGGCGATCTTCCGGGGTGATGAAGTTGAGGATGGGCATGCCTTTCAGTTTGCCGGGGGGGTAGCCGGAGAGGCGTTCGAAGTTGCGGTTCCAGGCCACCAGGCGGCCTTCGGCGTCGAAGAGGTAGAAGAGACCGGGCAGGCTTTGGGTGAGGCTTTCCGTGAAGAGGCTGCTTTGTTGCAGCCTGGCGGCCTGTTCGGCGAGTTGCAGCTCCAGGTCGGCGCGTTCCCGGATGAGGGCGCGGTTGGCGGCGGCCAGATCGAGGGCGGCCTTCTCCTGACGGGAGAGTTTGTAAAGCAGCAACACGATGGCCAGCAGGGCCATGAGGAGGGGAGCGTAGGTGGAGAGAGAGAGCGCATTCATAATTGATGTCAGTTCATTCATACGGGGGTCCGGGGGGGATTATCCCCCCCGGCGGAGGTTTGGAGGCGGAGCCTCCAAGGTGTTGTCCGTTGCCGTGGCGGTCCGTTGCCGTGGCGGTCCGTTGCCGTGATCTGTTGTCCGTAGCGGTCCGCTGCCGCCAATGAAACCCCGAAAGCCGCCACCCCGCACCCAACGGATTTATCGCAGCGGACCGCGGGGGGGCAAGGGGGGGCCTCATCCCCCCATCCGTTGACGTTGCCTTTCCGCCGTTGACTTTCCGCCGTTGCCCCATCCGGGGGCAGGGCTTCCGGGGATATAGCGGATTCCGGTTTGCCGGCGCGTTCAAAAATGGGGGGATGAGGCCCCCCTTGCCCCCCTGCGGTCCGCCGCGATAAATCCGCTCCGCGTGGGATGTGACTTTCGGGATTTCATTGGCGGCGGCGGACCGCAACGTCAACATCAAAACCCTGGGGCTCCGCCCCAGACCCCGCCGGGGGGGATAATCCCCCCCGGACCCCCGTATGAATGGACAGACAGCCTCGGGGCGCCCCCCCTACTTCTCCAGAACCTTGCGGGCGATGTGGCTCGGCACCTCCTGATAGGTGGCCACCTGCATGGTGTAAAGCCCCCGTCCGGAAGTCAACCCGTTGAGTACGTTGCCGTAATCCAACACCTCCGCCATGGGCGCTTCGGCCTTGATCGTCTGATGATGCCCTTTGGGCACCACCCCGGTGATGCGACCCCGCCGGGAGTTGAGATCCCCGATGCAATCCCCCAGCACATCGTCCGGCACCACCACCTCCATGGCCATGATCGGCTCCAGCAACACCGCCTCCCCCTGCTCCATGCCCTGTTTGAAGGCGGCGGCCCCGGCGCTTTTGAAGGCGTAATCGGAGGAGTCCACCGAATGGTAGCCGCCATCGACCAGAGCCACGCGAACATCGACCACCGGATAACCGCCCACCACCCCGTGGGCCAGACTCTCCCGGATGCCCTTCTCCACCGAGGGGATGAACTGCCGGGGAATGGCCCCGCCGACGATGCGATCCTCGAAAACGAAGCCCTCGCCCCGCCCCAACGGCTCCATTTCGACCCAGCAGTCGGCGAACTGGCCGCGACCGCCGCTCTGCTTCTTGATGCGCCCCTGCACCCGCACCTTGCGGCGCAGGGTCTCCCGATAGGGCACACGCGGCGTTTTCAGTGTCGCCACCGCGCCGTATTTGCGTTTCAGCCGCTCCAGCACCACCATCAACTGGGTTTGACCCATGCCGGAGAGGAGGATTTCGTGGGTCTCCCCGTCGCGGTGCATCTGCAGGGTGGGATCCTCTTCCACCAGACGGGCCAGCCCGTTGGAGACCTTCTCCTCGGTTTTGGCCTCCACCTCCACGGCGTAAGTGAGGGTGGGCTCCTGATAGCGCACCCGGTCGTAAACGATCGGCGCCTGCGGGGCGCAAAGGGTGTCGCCGCTGCGGGTTTCCGGCAGTTTGGCCAGCGCCCCCATCTCCCCGGCGCGCAGCACGCCGACCTCCTCCAGCTTTTTGCCCACCACGCGGTAGAGGTGGGGAGACCGCTCCTTCACGCCCCGGGTGCTGTTGAGAAACTCCCGTTCGGGGAGCAACTCCCCGGAAAAGAGACGGATCAGGGAGAGTTTGCCGGAAAAGGGATCGACCACCGTTTTGAAGACCACGGCGGAAAAGGGCTCCTCGACGGCGGCCTGACGGCTCACTTCGACGCCGCTTTCCGGGTTGCGACCGGTCAGGGGTTTGATGACGGCCTTGTCGGGAGGGCTTGGCAGGTAGTAGGCGATGCCGTTCAGCAGGGCGCGCACCCCGATGTTGGCCTGAGCGGAGCCGCAGAAGACCGGCAGCAGACGTCGGGTCAGCACCGCCTCCCGCAGGCCCTGGTGCAGGGTGGCTTCGTCGGGGGTGACGCCGTTGTCCAGGTAATTGGTCAGCAGGGCGTCGTCCCCCTCGACGATGCGTTCCACCAGTTGCGACCGGTAGTACAGGGCGTCTTCGCGAGCCGACTCCGGCAGGGGAATCTGCACGAAAACCCCGTCTTTGGCGCTCCAGGCGGTCATGGGGATCAGGTCGACGATGCCCTGGAAGCTCTCCCCCGCGCCGATGGGCATGGTCAGGGGCAGGGCGGTGACGCCGAGGCTTTGTTCGATTTCGCCCAGCACGCGAATGAAATCGGCGCGGGGTTTATCCATTTCGTTGATGAAGCCGAGGGGGGCCACCAGGGCTTCCCGGACCATCTCCCAGAGGCGTTCGGTTTCGGGTTTGACGCCGGAGACGCCGGAAAAGAGCATGACGGCCCCGCCAACCACCTGCAGGGCCCCACGGGTCATCTCCAGGTAGTCGATGAAGCCGGGGGTATCGATCAGGTGGATATCCACCTCCCGCCAGTGGAATTGGGCCAGGTGGGGGGTGATGGTCAAGCCGCGTTGCGCCTCTTCGGGTTCGGTACTCAGGGTGGTGGTGCCTTTTTCGACCACGCCGCGCTTGTCGATGGCCTTGCCGTTGAAGAGCATGCTTTCGGCCAACATGGTTTTACCGCCGCCGCCGTGGGAAACCAGGGCCACGCTGCGTTGGGCCCGGATGTCGTAGGAACCGTTCATGCAGCCACCTCCCCCTGCCGAAGATCATTACCGGATGGTCATACAATAGCGGGCGGGGGGGACGAGGGAAAGCGGATTTTCGGCAAATACGGGGTGCCTGGGGGGATTACCCCTCCTCAAGGAGGAAGATTACGAGCGGAAGAATGAAAGAATAAGTGAATACGGGGGTCCGGGGGGGATTATCCCCCCCGGCGGGGTTCGGGGCGGAGCCCAGAGGTTTTATCCGTTGACGTGTCCGTAAGCGGTCCGCCGCATCGAAAGAAAGCGCACCCCCTCACCACCCGCACCATCCGGACGACCCGCTGCGGACCGCGGGGGGGGCAAGGGGGGGCCTCATCCCCCCA
>JADGAQ010000183.1 GCA_015231925.1 Magnetococcales bacterium | reverse complement strand
GGACATGCAGCCGAAAGTCAAGGCCGCTGCCTGACGGGGAGAAATTGGCGGATACCGTGAAAGCGTACCGTCGCGTTGTCCTGGCTGCCGGTCTGGACCCAAACCAAGTCGTTCGCCATACCCTTCGCCATACCGCCATCACCCACCTGGTTCAAGCGGGGGTGGATCTTCCCACGGTCAAACGCATCTCCGGGCACAAAACCCTGGCCATGGTGGAACGCTACAGCCACCAGAACGGGGAACATATTCAGACGGCCATGGATCGATTGGAAGGACGGTATCGGCAGTTGGGGTGAGGCTGTTTTTCTGGCACGATTACACAGGAATTACACAGAGCCAACAAAAAAGGGTTGCCGCCGAAGCTGCAACCCCTTGATATTATTGGTGCCCAGGGACAGAATTGAACTGCCGACACGAGGATTTTCAGTCCTCTGCTCTACCAACTGAGCTACCTGGGCAAAAATCACGTCACCGTCAAGCAATCGGGCCGGCAAGGAAGGGCCTGCATCTTAGCCAAGCTCCCACCACCCGAGGCGCATTCTAGGGTTGGACGGGGGAGTTGTCAACCGACATCGCACGGAAGAGGCGAATGTGATCCGTCTTGACGACCGGCAAAGGCAGAATTACCCTGTCGGGAGTCGTTTCTGCCTCAACTGCCGCTCAGAGGGTCTCCACAATGCAAGCTACATGGCTCACGGTTGGAATGCTGGTCGCTTCCAACCTCTTCATGACCTTCGCCTGGTACGGACACCTGAAACACCTCGGCAGCAATCCCTGGTTTGTCGCCGCGCTGATCAGCTGGGGCATCGCCCTTTTCGAATACCTCCTGCAGGTCCCCGCCAATCGCATCGGGTTCACGGTCATGAGCCTGCCCCAACTCAAAATCCTTCAGGAAGTGATCACTCTGCTGGTCTTCGTCCCCTTTGCCGTCTGGTACATGAACACCCCCATGCGGCTGGATTTCCTCTGGGCCGGTCTGTGCCTGGTCGGGGCCGTCTACTTCATCTTCCGAGGCATGTAATTTTCTATCTCACCGACAAAAAAGACCCGGGGCACTTATCCCCCCGGGTCTTTTTTGCAATTATCCCTCAGGAAAGAGCGGATCCGTTTACTGCCAACTTATTTATGCTCACCGGGCTTGTGCTCTTTGTGATCTTTGTGCTCCTTGGCCGCATGACAGGCCGCCGGCATATCTTTGCCATTCATCTTATGGGCTGGAGACCAGGAACAGGCTTTATCGGCTTTGCAGGCCTTTTCATCGTGGGCCTTGCAATCCGCCTGCGCCATTCCAACCGAAGCCATGAAGGTCAACCCCAACAATACGGCAACTTTCTTACTCATCGCATGTCCTTTCCACAAAGAGATTCACCCTGTTGACACGTCGGCACAAAAAAAACACATCGCCAAGCAAAACCACATCGCTACCCGGCATCGACTGGAAAGACCCCGCCGAATTCCCGTTGCAATGCATAGCATGCCTTGGCCATCACGTGCTGCCGAGGGCAGGCTACTCAAAAATCGCCGGAAAGGCAATTCCTTTATCTCCAGCAAGGACCGTTACGGCGTTATATATTTTCATCAATTGATTTCTTATTCAGGAACCGTTAATTTTTCTGCGGGAAAAGCCTCCGCAATTCCCTCACGACCGGTGGTAAACACCTGAACAACGCCATACGCAATTGGAAGGAAATAGTACATGGCAACGATCACTCTCAAAGGGAACCCTATCGAAACCGTTGGCAACCTCCCCGCCGTGGGATCTGTCGCCCCTTCGTTCAGCCTGACCGACACGGCTCTCAAGGACTGTTCTTTGGCGGATTATGCTGGAAAGACGGTGGTTCTCAATATCTTTCCCAGTATCGATACGCCGGTTTGCGCCGCTTCGGTGCGTTATTTCAACCAGGATGTGGCCAAGCGCGCCAATACCGTGGTGTTGTGCATCTCCCGGGATCTGCCGTTTGCCTTGAAACGCTTCTGTGGAGCCGAAGGCCTGGAAAATGTCTTCTCCCTCTCGGAAATGCGTCAACTCGGTTTTGGCGAAGCCTACGGGGTGCGTATCGCCACCGGCCCTCTCGCCGGCCTGTTGGCTCGGGCCGTGGTGGTCATCGATGGACAGGGCCGGATCACTTACACCCAGCAGGTTCCCGAAATTGTTCAGGAACCCGACTATGATGCCGTAATCGCCGCCCTGTAAGCTGCCCAATCGGGCGATTTCCCAATCGCCCGATCTTCTTTCCCCGCTTTCCGCTTGACTTGCCGGGCCCTGAACGGGACAATGGCTGGCGAAGCTATTGATACGATATGCTGTCCGAACTCTCTCCTGCCTGCGAACTGCCCAATGATTCCCATAACCCGGCGGTCAAAGGAAGAAATACCCCTTTTTGAGCGCCTTGTGGTGCGCCGCCAGCCACTGTTTTCCGCACTGACACCCGATCAAAGGCAAAAAGTCGCCCAGTCCACCAACCTGATCACTTTTGAAAAAGGAGTGCGCCTCTTTTCAGAAGGGGACGAAGCGAGCCACTTCTTTCTGGTTGCCCGAGGACAAATCAAACTCAGTCGGGAAGCCTCCAATCCTGACCGGGAAAAAATCCTGGAAATCGTGCGGCCGGGCAGCACCTTCGCCACGGCGCTGATGTTTCTGAAACGAAACATTTTCCCTGTCTCCGCCACCGCTCTGACCACGGGGGAGGTCTATCGCTTCGACAATCACGTTTTCATGTCCCTGTTGCGGGATTCCCCGGAAACCTGTTTCCGGGTTTTGGCGGTGTTGAGCCACCGACTGCATGATCAGGTGGAAGAAATCGATGGGCTTTGTCTGCAGAACGCTCCCAGCCGTCTGGTTCAATTTCTGCTGCAGGAGGCCCGTTGCGGCACCTCGGATGCGGTGCGCTTTCAACTGACCGTGCCCAAACAGATCATCGCCGCCCGCATTTCAGTCAAACCGGAATCGCTTTCCCGGATTCTGAACGGACTGAGTCGCCGGGGCCTCCTGACCGTCACCAACAAGGAGGTCGAAATCCCCAGCATCAAACAGCTTCAGGAGGCAGTGACCAGTTGCAACCGTTCTTGTCAAGGCCGGGATGAGCCGCTTTTTTAGAGTCTGGCTGCCGACCCTGCTGTTGTCGCTTATCCTGTTGTGGGCCGGATTGGTCGAACCGCGATGGATTGTACTGCGTCAACTGAATGCCCACCTCAAGAACTGGCCCCAAGACCGGACGCGCGTCGCCATTCTTTCCGATTTCCATATCGGCTCCATCCATATGGACACGGAACGACTCGACCGGTTGGTCGCCCGGGTCAATCGCGAACAACCCGATCTTGTGCTGTTCCTGGGGGACTTCACCTACAGCGGCGATGTACGGGCGAACGATCCGGCCAGAATGGAGGAAATAGCCACGATTCTGGGCCACATGGAGGCCCCCCTGGGCCGCTATGCCGTTTTGGGCAACGCCGATGCCCGCTTCGAGCCATCCCGGCTCACGGAGGCTCTGCTAGGCCACGGAATTCATCCGCTGAAGAACGAAAATCGCCGCATCCAGGTGAATTCAGGGGCATTCCATCTGGCAGGCGTCAACCATCCCTTTACGGGCGGCGCCGATTTGAACCGCTCCCTGGCAGGCATCACACCCGGCCAACCTGTTCTGTTGATGACCCACGATCCGGAGATGATCAAGCATCTGAATCGAGAGAACCTGTTTGCCCTGGCAGGACACACTCACGGCGGACAGGTACGATTACCGGGAATGCCCGCTTTGGTCATGGCTTCCGATCTTCCCCGCTCCTGGGCCTGGGGATTGATCCGCCATCATGCGCAGTGGCTCTTTGTCACCGCCGGACTGGGTACGGAAGGAGTGCCGCTTCGCTTTCTGCGCTTTCCGGAGTGGGTCCTGATGACGATATCACCCGGAGACCCCGATGCCTCTCTCGGGGAAACGCACTATTGATAGAGGGAGAAGGAGATGAAGCTGCGCAGCAACAAACTGCTCGGACCGGAAGGACAATATCCAACCTGGGAAGAGTTATATGCCAGTGAACCCGTGGAAGAGTTGCCCTGGTATTGGGAGCTTCTGGACAAGGACGTCGCCAGGGCCATCGAGGACTATCCCCCACCAGGAAAAGAGGTTCTGGATCTGGGAAGCGGACCCGGCACCCAGGCAGCCATTCTGGCAGCAAAAGGCTGGAAAGTGACCGCGTCGGATTTATCCGCTTCCGCCGTCAAAGAGGCCACCCGGCGTCATGCCGGACATACCATCCGTTTCGTGGTAGACGATATCCTGCGGAGCGCTCTGAGCGGTCCTTTCGACCTGATCGTGGACCGGGGCTGTTTTCATGTACTGAACCCCGAAAGCCGCTCCGTATACCGGCAACAGGTCAAGCAGTTGCTGGCTCCCGAAGGGCTGCTCTATCTCAAGACCTTCCATTACCGGGAATCTTTCGGGGGAGGCCCCCATCGTTTTAGCCCGGAGGATATCGAGTCCATCTTTGGCGGCGAGTTTCGCATCTGCCATAGTGTGGAAACCGAATTCGAAGGCACGCTGGAAACCAGCCCCCTGGCCTTGTTTACCGTACTGGCCAAAGTATAACGGAACGGCAACCGCACGATGTGAAAGGCCGACACAAGCGTCGGCTTTTTATATCGTTTTTTTCCACGCAGAAGTTCCCTTGGACCAGCCGATTCAGGAAGGCCAGCCCCACCATACCATGGCGGGCATGGACCCTGAAGCGCGGAGCGGTCGTCCGTCTCTCTCCGGATGGGAAACCCTGCAGATCCTGATACATGGTAAGCGGTGATTTCTCCGCGTAGCTCAGGTCTTCGCCAAGACGACCCGATCCACGTTCCACGGCAGGAGTCCCTCAAAATCTTCCAAGGTTTGGGCAGCGGGCAGAACCGATAAGATGTGGCGCAGGTAGGCAAAGGGCTCCAACCCGTTGGCCTTGGCGGTCTCGATCAGGCTGTAAAGGTTGGCCGACGCCTTGACACCCCGCACCGAATCGGAAAAAGCCACCCTATCCGTCCGATGACGAAGGGACGGCTAGCGTTCTCGACCCGGTTATTGTCGATCTCCAGGGGGCCATCGTCCAGATAGCGGATCAGGCGCGACCATTGGTCGGCGAGGTAATGCAGAGCCATGCCCAGGGCACTTTTCGGTGGCGCCGTGGCAAGTGTTTCGTCCAGCCATTCCCAAAACTGTTGCAGAATCGGACCCGCCCGGGTCTGGCGCACGCGAAAACGGGTTTCTGGCTTGGCGTGCGACTCCCTCAACTCCTTCTCGATGTGATAGAGTTGCGGATGAAGGCCATGGCGTGCGCCCAGCAGCCGACATGGGTTATGCCCGGCTCCGCGCCTATCTCCAGGTACCCGGAGTAGCCATCGGTTTGCAGGTAGCCCTGATAGCCTGACAAGAGACCTTTTGCAACCGCACCGCTCCGACTGGGATCGTAGTCGAACAGAATGACCTCTCCCCCCGGCGAAGACCCTCTCCGAACCCACATGTACGAAGTGCTGGTGGCCAGCTTGCCCGTTTCCTTCAGCACCTGAACCGTGGTCTCATCCATCTGGATACCCCGTAATCCATCAGGTGATCCCGCATCAGCTTGATCAGCGGCTGGACCAGTGTTTCCGCCTGGATCATCCAGTTCGGCGGGGTGTACGGGACAGATCAATGCCCGCGCGGGTCAGAATATCTCCCTGACGATACAACGGCAGGCCGTCGGCAAATTTGCCAACCACCACATGCGCCAGCAATGCCGCCGTTGCCAGCGCCTTGGGTATGGGACGCGGCGGAACCGAAGCCGTCTTCACCCCCTGATGGCAATGGGGGCAGCCGTATTTGATCCGAACGTGCCAAATCACCCGCACGCGGGCGGGAATGATGTCCAGTTGTTCGCTGCTCCCGCGACCGATTTTCACCAGAATCGAACCATCCACATCACAGGTCCGCTCCATTTCCGGCAGATCGTAAATCACCTCATCACGGGGCAACCATTCCGGAAGGGGTTTACGGCCCGGCTTCCGGCGCCCGTGCCCGGTAACCGTGGAACTCTCCTCCCCGCTCTCTTCCTCGTCCGCAGCTTCCGGAGCCGTCTCCTTGATCTCCTCCGCTTCGTCGAACAGGCCGGGCTGCCTATCCTCCGAAGGGCTCTTTTCGCTGGAACGACCGAACCGCTTGGCCAGAAGAAGGTTCATCTACTCCTGAAACCAGCCTGCCTGGCCCTTCCAATACCGCTCCGGGTCCAACAAGTACCGTTCACGATCCTGCAGCGTCAGACCCATTTTCCGCAACAAGGCGGGATCTTCCGGAAGGTCGGGCGGGGGTGTTTCCAGAGGTGCGTTCATGGGGTGGATTATACCGCAAACCACCGGATAACACTATGAGATATTGAAATAATTCAAGACCTTGTGCGGCTTTATGCGGGCAATGTCGCAGCCGTCAAGAAGCCAGTTGAGTTGCTGACCGGTGATCGTCGCCACGCAGTTGGAGGGGTCGCGCAACCAGTGAAAACGATCCTGTTCCAACCGCTTTTGCCACAAGCAAAACCCGTTGCGCTCCCAATAAAGGATCTTGATCCGGGTTTTGTCCCGGTTGCGAAAGACGAACAGACCGGGACCAAAGGGATTCATGCCCAGTCCGGCCTCTACAAACGCGGCCAGCCCGTTGATCCCCTTGCGGAAGTCCACGAACCTCCAGACAGAGGGAAACCTCCTGCAAGTCCGCCGAAGGCCGCATCATACCAGGGTCGCCGCCGCACGCAACACGGCATGCACCGCCTCCTCTCCGTCGACGTTCCAATCCACCGTGATGCCGTTGGGAAAGGAAATGCGCCCGGAAACCGTAGGGACGGACGGCAAGACGGTAATCCGTTTGAATCGCGGGCTTGATCGCGGGCTTGCTGGCTGCCTTTCATCCAACAAGCCTGCGTCACGCAACTGCCGTTACCAGAAATAGAGCACCGTCCGGGTCAAACCACGAGCCGCCGCATAGGCCTTGATCGTTCCCGGTGTAGCCTGACACTGCAGGATGTGTTCCAGCCACCACCGTTGCCGTTCACTCAGGACCGCCACCTCGTGATTTTCCGTCATCTGTCCACCTCCTGGAAATTGAGGTTTCGCAGAAGGTGCCATCACCGGGGCGAACAGGAAACCCTGGGGAGAAATGGACGGTTACATATCCCATCCTCTCCGGATCGGCATGCCAACGAGTTTACCAACAAATTTGCTGGTATCCCACGGAACCTTATAGAAGCCTCTGAAAGGTGGATATACGAAAAAAGCCTTACAAATCGGGTTGTTCAAAACCGACTTGCAAGGCTTCTGGGGTGCTTGGAAGACCGAGTTGGTTGCGGGAGAGGCTACTAAAGAGCCCATCCAACTCATTGAAATTGCATAACAAGTTATTTCGCTTCACGATAGTTACCCCATTTTGTTCCTTGTGACCCCATTTTAGGGGGGAACGAGGGGGAGTCAAGAGGAATATCGCGCCTCAGTAAGGCAGGGTTCCTTTCGGCCTTGGGGATACCAGGGCTTTCACGATGGCCTGCATCACCGGTGGACAAACCCCATTGCCAAGCATCCGGATGCGTTGCCGGATTGTCCCCCTCTCAAACCGGTAGGTGGAGGGAAATCCCATCGCGGCTTGATATTCGACGGGCTGTAGCATGCGCACCCATGGCCCATCCTGGCCAGAGACCACGAGGAGGAACTTATTGACCGTCGTCACCGTGCGAAGCGGCCGGTCGATCGATTGATATCCATGGGCATCATTGCCGTAATAGGTCAATAGGAATGGATGCCAGTGCGTTGCCTGATCAATGCCGATGGCCCGGTTGAACGTCTCTTGAATCCAAATGGCATTATTCACCCGTTCAACCGTATTGGTTGCCCTGCCTGGGATCCGCAATGGTAACAACGGATACACTCCCTCATCGGCAAGGATCGAAGAAGCGGTCTGCACCTTTCCGCCAGGGGGTTGCACCACCGGGGGAAGCCGCTCACGATCCGCCAGAACGAACAACCGCCTCCTGGCCTGAGGAACCCCGAAGTCGGCAGAATCAAGCACCTCCTCTTTGATGTGGTAACCCCTACCCGACAGCGCCCCCAGAAACTCCCGGTAGCGGGTCCATTGCCGAAGACGCACCACGTTCTCGACCACCACCCAGCGCGGTTTGAGTCGGTCAATGAACGGCAGGACAAGGAATGGCTGCTCCAGGCTCGCCACATCCGGAGCGCCCCTCCTGGCCTGGGAATGCATGGTACACTCCGGGGAGGCCAGGATCAGATCCACCCCCCGAAAACCCTGCAAACGGTCGAAGTCGAACCCATCCCCGATGCACGCCTGGATGGCTTCCGCCCGAGGGTGGTTGTCACGATAGGTTGCGATGGCCATATCCCAGGCGTCAACGGCCCCGACAATCTCACACCCAGCCTGCCGGGCACCCTCGGACGATCCACCAGCGCCGCAGAAGAGATCAAGACAGGTGATGG
>JADGAQ010000182.1 GCA_015231925.1 Magnetococcales bacterium | reverse complement strand
TGGAGCGTATCGAACGCATCGCCAGCGACCGGGGTGTGGTGGTTCCCGTGGCCCGGCGCCTCAACTTCAACAACGGGTACACCGATCCCTGGAGCCGCTTCGGTTTCAACCTGGAATCGGGTCAGGCCCACAGCGCCGCCTCCCGGGTGAGACGCAGCCCGCATCTGAAACTGAGCGGTCTGCACAGCCACATCGGCACCTTCATTCTGGAACCCCGCGCCTACGGGGAGCAGGTGCGGCTGATGTGCCAGTTCATGAAGACGGTGGAATCCGACGGGAAATACACCATCGACTCCTTCGACATCGGTGGCGGGTTGCCTTCGCGCAATGCCCTGCAGGGCATCTATCTGCCTCCGGAGCAGGCGGTGCCACCCATGGAGGAGTATGGCGAAATCATCGGTCAGACCCTGGAGGAGGGGCTAGCGGGACGCAACGGGCCCCGCCCCACCCTGTTCGTGGAGAGTGGCCGCGCCGTGGTGGACGACGCCATCTCCCTGGCCACCACGGTGGTGGGCACCAAACGCCTGCCGGACGGACGCCCCGCCGCCGTGCTGGATGCGGGCATCAACACCATGCTGACCGCTCTCTGGTATCATCATCCGGTGCGCCTCACCCAGCCCAAGGCGGGGGAGGCGGTCGATACCGTTCTGTACGGTCCCTTGTGCATGAACATCGATGTCATGCGCCACAGCGTGCATCTGCCACCCCTGGCTGCCGGGGACAAACTGGTCTTCAATCCGGTGGGGGCCTACAACACCACCCAATGGTTGCAGTTCATCGAATACCGCCCCGCCGTGGTGCTGATTCACCAGGACGGGGACTATTCGGTGATTCGCGAGGCCGAAAACCTGGCCGATCTGTGCCGCCACGACCGACTGCCTCCCCATCTGAGTCTGCCGACGGCCTCCCCATGACCACACCCGCTTTTCTCTTGCGACCGCGTCGTCCCGAGGATGTGGTGCCTTACGGCGCCTTCCTCGCCGATGCGGAGGTCACCATCTGGCTGGAAGAACGCTGCCAGCGCCCCCTGACCCTGGCCGAGGTGCAATCCTTCGTTCTCGATCCGGCCTGGTGCCGATGGTCCATCGAATGCGAAGGGGCTTTCGTCGGCATGACGGGGCTGGAAGATTACGATGCCACCCGCTGCCGGGCCCGCTTTTTCATCGTCATCGGTGAACGAACCCTGTGGGGCAGGGGACTGGGCCGGGGGGTGATGCGTCAGGTGGTGCATCACGGTTTTCACCATCTGGGGCTGCGCAAGATCGTCTCCGATTTCCTGGCCCCGAACCACGCCTCCCGACGGCTTCACGAGGAGGCCGGCTTTCGGGTGGAAGGCCAGGCGCGCCGGGAGTGCTGGCGGCGCGGGGAGTGGGTGGATCGCATCCATGTGGCTCTGTTCCGGGAAGACGCCGATCGGGGAACGGTATGACCGTACCTCGGGGAGATCGCCCCAACAGCCAGCCCCGTCCCGAATCGGCGGAAGAGGCGGACTCGCCCCGACCTTTGCATCGTTTCGCCCGGGATCTGGTATACGGCTACGGCTCTTTTCTCTTCTTCACCCATCCTTCCGCCAATCTCCTGCTGATAGCGGCCACCCTGATGCGTCCCTGGGTGGGACTGCTCGGTCTGCTGGGCGGCGTCTCCACCCTGCTGTTCCGCCAGTGGCTGCGCCTCTCCCTGGTGGCGGCCGGGGGTTTGGAGGTGGTCAACGGCATTCTGGCCGGTTTGCTGGTGGGCTACTTTTTCGCTCCCGACTGGAAAACCGTGGCCCTGGGCGTCTGCGCGGGCCCCTTCGCCATACTGGTATCGGCCTGGATGGGGGATGCCCTGCGACAACGCAATCTGCCCCTGCTGTCTGGCTCCTTCGTCCTGGTGGGCACCGCCCTGGTGGCGGCGGGCCGGGCCCTGGGCCTGCCCTACGCCGTCCTGCCCGTGCCGACCGCCATCGAATGGCTGCCCGTGCCGCTCAACGAGCTGTTGCGCGCCCTGGGAGGCATCTACCTGACCCGCACCCCCGAAGCCGGAGCCCTGGTCTTCGTGGCTCTGGCGCTCTCCTCCCGCACCCTGGTGATGCTGGCGCTGCTGGCGGCGGGGCTCTCCCAATGCATGCTTCTGGTCACCAACGTTCCCCTGGCGGGACTCGCAGGCTCTTCCGCCGTCAGCGCGGCCATCATGGCGGCCATCATGACCGGCGGACTCTTCACCACCCCCGGCGTGCGCGCCACCCTGGTGGCCCTCTTTTCCGCCGGATGCGCCACGGTGGTCACCCTGTCGCTGTTCAATGCCTTCTACTACATGGCGCTGATGCCTCTCTCGCTGCCCTATCTGGTCATCACCTGGCTGGTGATGTTGACCCTTCGTCCCGAACGGGGCTCCGCCTGGGCCCGCTATTGGGTGGCGCCCGGTCTGCCGGAACGCAGCATGGGACGCATCCGCCAGGCTCAGGCCAGAGGCCTTTCGCCCCACAGCATATCGTTGCGGGCTCCCTTTTACGGGCGGTGGGACTGTTATCAGGGCTACCAGGGGCCCCACACCCATCAGGGGCTGTGGAAACACGCCCTCGACTTCCATCGTCTCATCGACGGCCAGTCCTATCGCGGCCAGGGCAGCGAACTGAGCGATTTCCACTGCTTCGGTCAGTCGGTTCGATCCCCCGTCTGGGGGCAGGTGGTCTCCTGCCGGGGCGATCTGCCCGACAATCCGCCGGGGGAAGTGGACTCCCTCAACGCCTGGGGCAACTACGTCCTCATCGGCGTGGGCGGCGAGGTCTGCGTGCTGCTGGCCCATCTGCGGCAGAACAGTCTCACCGTGGCCGACGGCGCCTTTCTCACCCCCGGCCAGACCGTGGGCCAATGCGGCAATTCCGGGCGCTCCCCCCAACCCCATCTGCATCTGCACGTCCAGGACGGCTTCGCCCTGGGAGCGCCGACCCGTCCGTTCCATCTCAGCGGCGTCTGCATCGGCAACCGCTTTCTGCTCGACAGCATTCCCGAAGAGGGGGATTCGGTCAGCGTACCCCCGGTCAACGAAGCCCTGAAGCGCAGTCTGCACCTGCAGATCGGGCAACGCCTGACCTATGCCACCAAAGAGCGGGAGCTGACCCTGGAGGTGGATCTCGATCCCCTCAACCACTTCGCCCTGGTCGGGGAAAACGGTGCCCGCATCCACCTGGTGGAGACGGACAACCTGCTGGCCCTTTTCGAGCGCACGGGCCCCGCCGACGCGCTGCTGGACGCCTTGGTGCTGGCGGTGGGGCTGACCCCGCTGATCGACAGCGATTCCGAGTGGAGCGACGCTCCTCCCGTGGCGCTGCTGCCCTTGCCGACCTCCTGGAAGTCCCTGGCCTGGCTGTTGCCGGGTCTGGTTCGGGTGGAGAGCCACTACCGGCGTGATTGGGAGGCCGCGCCCCAAACCTGGTGCCAAATCGGTGAGCATCGCCTCACCCTGGCGGGTCGTTCCCTGTGGCGATGCGCCAGCCGCGCCACCCTTAGCGAGGGGGGCGGCATTCTGGGCTTCTCCCTGGAAAACGGCGACAAGTCGTTACAGGCCCGACTGATTCGGGTAGGCTTCAAAAGCGATACCGGCGTAGAGGGCTGGGACATGACCGTCTCCCAGGCCTCGTAACCACCATGTGCGGCATCGCAGCCACCATCGGCATCCCGGACCCCGTCGTTTTCGAACGCCTCTTCACCCCCCTGGCCCATCGTGGACCCGATGGACACGGCATGGCCGAACGGGGCAACCTGCGTCTGGGCAGCCATCGCCTGGCCATCGTCGGCGACAGCCACCCCCTGCCGCTTCAGGACGGCAAGGGCCGGGTGCTGGCCTTCAACGGGGAGATCTACAACCATCGCGAGCTGCGGCGCGAGTTCGAAGGTTATCCTTTTCGCACCGGATCCGACGGGGAGGTTCTCTTTCCGCTGCTGGCCCGTGATGGTTGGCAGGGACTGCGCCGCCTGAGGGGCATGTTCGCCTTCGTTCTGGCCGATTTCGAAACCGGTGCCTTCCTGGCCGCCCGCGACCCTTACGGCATCAAGCCCCTCTATTACGCCCGCAGTCGGGGCGGTTTCGCCTTCGCCTCGGAGTTGAAATCCTTCGCCGCCTTCGGGGATGCGGTGCAATTCCTGCCGCCGGGCCATCTGATCTCCCCGGAGGGGCTGCGCCGATGGTATCGCCTGCCGGGTCGTTTCCCCAAGCCGAGTCGCCCCCCCCTGCGGGAGATACTGCAACAGGCGGTGGCCTGCCATCTGCCGCAGACGGGGCCGTGCGGGGTCTTTCTCAGCGGCGGGCTGGACAGCAGTCTGGTGGCGGCCCTGGCCGCCCGCGTCCGGCCCGATCTGGTGGCTTACAGCGTGATTCTGCCCGGCTCTCCCGACGAGGCCCCCGCCGCCGAGGTGGCGGCCCGTCTCGGGCTGCGCCATGTGGTGGTGCGGGCCACGGTGGAGGAGATCAAGGCCATCCTGCCCACGGTGGTCGCCGCTCTGGAGAGCTACCATCCGGTGATGGTGCGCAACGCCGTGCCCCTCTACCTGCTCTCACGGGAGGCCCGGAAGGAGTGCAAGGTGGTTCTGGGGGGGGACGGCGCCGACGAACTCTTCGCCGGCTACGATTATCTCGACACGCTACCCCCTCGCGCCTGGCCCCAGGCCATGGACTACGGCTTCAATAATCTTCACCGCACCGAACTGCACCGCGTGGATCGCATGACCATGGCCCACGGTCTGGAGATGCGGGTGCCTTTCCTGGATTGCACCGTGGCCGAAGCGGCCCTGGACCTCTCTCTCGCCGACAAGGTTCGGACCCACCGGGGCCAGCGTCTGGTCAAATGGGCCCTGCGGGAGGCCGCCGAGGGACTGCTGCCGGAGGAGATCCGCTGGCGTCGCAAGATTCCCCTGGTAGAGGGCAGCGGCTTTTCGGGAATCCGTCTGAACAACGGCGTATCCCCGGGGACGAAAGAAGAGGAGTCTCTCGCCAAAGCCTTTTTCCCCCTGTGGCGGGCCGCCTTTCCCCAGGTCGATCTCGACGCCCCCTGCTGGCGTGATGCCGGCAGTTATCACCCCTTCAAAGGCGACCATGGACAGCCGATTCTTGCGCTCTTTCGCGACTAGTGTCGCGACCCTGGCCCGCGCCAGCCTCGCCGGCATGGCCGAACTCGCCCTCTGCCGCCGCTGGTGGATGGGGCTGCCGGTTCTGGCCGCCGTGGTGGCCTTTTCGCCCGCCGCCGGGGCCGCCGCCCTGCTGGGCGCGGTGGTGGCCACCCTGTGGCCTTTTTGGCGGCAGCGGGATCTGCGTCTGCTCAACACCGGCTGGTACGGGGCCAACGGAGCGCTGTGCGGCTTTCTGGTGGAATGGCACTTCACCACCCTGCCGGGGGTGGTGCTGATCACCCTGCTGGGGGCACTGCTTTCGGCCCTGCTGCTGGATCGTCTCTGCCTGCCCATGGGGGATGCCCCGCTGCGTCTGCCGCCGCTGACGCTGCCCTTCCTGGTGTTGGGCGCCCTGCTGACCGCCACCCTTCCGGCCTGGCACCGTGGGCTGGAAACCCTCTTTTCGCCCACGGAACGTTTCCAACCCGCTACGACTCCCGCTGCCCCCCTTGACCCGGAGAGGGCCATCGCCCTGGCGGAGGGCTGGCGTCTTTACGCGGCGGGAGAATACACCCCGGCGGGAGAACTTTTTCTCGCCTCCCCCGATCGGGCCGAATTCCGCAACGGCCTGGGCTGGGTACGTTTCCGCCAGGGCCGGGACGGGGAGGCCGTGGCCGCTTTTCAACAAGCACTCGAAGGCGATGCCGCCCAATCCTTCGCCCGCCTCGGCCTGGCCTGGAGCCTTTATCGTCTGGGGGGCTTCGAAGCCGCCGGGAGGCATTTCCGACAGATCCCGGAACACCATCCCGCCAACAGCGAAGCCCGCAACGGTCTGGGCTGGCTGGCGTTGCGCGAGCACCATGCGGAGGAGGCGCTGACCCACTTCGCCCTGGCCCTCGCCGCCGATCCCCGTTCCGCCTCGGCCCGGGAAGGGCAGGGCAGGGCTTATCTGCTGCAACGGCAGGGGGAAAAGAGCGAAGCCGCCTTCCGGGAGCTGCTGAACGATCCCGTTGACGGGAAGCGGGCCATTCAGGGTCTGGCGGACGCCCGCCGCGTCCAGTTGCTCCATGGCCAGCCGATCAGCGTCGATCCCCGGGAGTGGCAGGCCCTGGAAACCTTCCTCTCCGGCAAATGGTGGGGCCTGCCCTTGCTGGCGGCGGGAATCGTGTGGCTCTTTCCCTCCGCCGGACTCCTCGCCCTGGGCTGGAGCGCCATTGGCCTGATGCTGACCGTCGCCCTCGCCGGTCCCGCCTCCGTATTGTGGATCGATCTGCATCTGCAAAGCATCACCCTGGTGGCCTTGCTGATCGGCAAGGCGCCCCATCGGGCGGGACTCTCCCGGCTCTTCTCCACCGGCGTGGTCGTTGTGGCCAGCGTGCTGCTCTGGGCGGGCATCCATCGCCTGGGGCTCTGGCTGCCGCTGCTGCCCTTCCATATCGCCGGGCTGGCCGCGCTGCTCTGGGTTCGCCCCGGTGAGGAACGTTTCCTGGTCGTATCCTTTGCGGAAAACAAATAAGTTTTGCCCCGTGTTCCACATTTTTTGAAAAAAATCGTCTCCCTCCACACTCCCTCCACAATCTCCATCTTCGCTGCACCATTTCCCCGCAAGCTCTCCACCATGTCGCAACGCTTCAATCACATGGAGAGAGCCCATGGCCAAACCCGTTTCCACCCTGAAATCGACCTTTTCCTCTGCGGAGTCACCGCGCCGGGAGAGCCACACCCTGAGTGAAATCCTTCAGGAGTTGCTGCGCACCGATCGTCTGCACGCCCTGGCGGTCAGCGCCAACGGCTTCGCCTTCGATCCGCGTTCCGGTCAGAGTTTCACCGTCAACCAGACCGGCATCGACACCGTCGAACTGCTGCTGGCCGGTGGCAGCCTGGAAACCACGGTGGAGTCCCTCTCCACCCGGTACGACGTGCCCGCCGACGTGGTGCTGGGTGGCGTCGAAGTCTTCATCCGCCAACTGTCGAGGTACCTGTCATGACCACCTTATCGAAGAGAAAACCCGACTGGCGTCGCTGGAGCGTCGGCATCACCGGGGTGAACGCCCGTCCCGACAATCCGGGTCCGGGTCTGGCAGTGGCCCGCTGCCTGCGGGAGTCCGCCGGATTCAACGGCCGGTTGATCGGCCTGGGTTACGAAGTCCTCGATCCGGGGCTCTACAACGACTCCGTCTTCGACGCCAGCTACCTGCTGCCTTACCCCTCGGAAGGCAGTGAAGGACAGATGGAACGCTTGATGGAGATCCACGCCAACGAACGGCTCGACGCCATCATTCCCTGTCTGGACGCGGAGATGAGTACCTTCGCCCACAACGAAACCCGCTTCGCCGCCGAAGGCATTCGCATGCGGGTGCCGCAGCTCGAACAGCTCCGGGCCCGCGCCAAGGACAATCTGGGGGAACTCTGCGACAAACTCGGCATTCATACCCCCGAAACCCGCAAGATCTCCGACGCCTCCTTTTTCGACCACTGCCGGGAGGAGGGGTGGAGCTTTCCCCTGGTGGTGAAGGGCATCTACTACGACGCCATGGTGGTGGCCAGCCCGGATGCGGCGAAAGCGGCTTTTCACCACATCGCGGCCCAATGGGGTTATCCGGTTCTGGTGCAGCAGTTCGTCGGCGGCTACGAAATCAATCTCACCGCCGTGGGGGACGGCAAAGGCGGCATGCTGGGGCCGGTGATGATGCGCAAACGCGCCCTGACCAACAAGGGCAAAGCCTGGGCGGGCATCTCCATTCGCGATGCCGAACTGGAGGCCATGGGTCATACCATCGTCTCCGGGCTGAAGTGGCAGGGGCCGCTGGAAGTGGAAGCCCTGCGCGGGGATGACGGTCGCCTCTATCTGATCGAGATCAATCCCCGTTTCCCGGCCTGGGTCTACCTCACCAAAGGGGTCGGCTGCAATCTGCCCCAGGCCCTGCTGGGGCTGATTGCCGACGACTGCCCGACAAAACTGCCGCAGCCGGAACCCGGCACCCTCTTCATCCGTTACGCCGAAGAGCTGATCACCACCCTGGAGCAGTTCCAATCGATGATGATCGAGGGGGTGAGACTGGCAGTAGGCGACAAAAACACCTTCGGCAAAGCCACCGGGAGACTCTGATGAACGATACCTGCGATATCCGCCGCGGCTGGGAGCCGCCCTACATCACCCCGCACCGTCACGACAACAGCAAGTTCGGACGCCGCTCGCTCCGGGACAACAGCCTGCGTCAAATCGACGGAGTCGATGTGGAATTCCTCATGAACCGCTTCGGTTCACCGCTGTTCATCGCCTCGGAGCGGCAGTTGCGCCAGAACGCCCGCCGTCTGTACGAGGCCTTCGCCCGGCACTATCACCCGGTGGTTCACGGCTGGTCCTACAAGACCAACTATCTCAGCGCCATCTGCAACATCCTGCATC
>JADGAQ010000181.1 GCA_015231925.1 Magnetococcales bacterium | reverse complement strand
CTGGGGACCATGATGGTCCCCAGACCCCTGCAATAATGCAAAAATGAAACAGAAATGGAATTATTCATGGTCGGAAAATCGTAACGGCTCCTGCGCAGCACGATGGTGTCAACGGCGAAAGGAAAAGTCCCAGGGCGCGGCCCTGGACCCGTCGGGGGGGATAATCCCCCCCGAACCCCCGTATGCCTGAACAGATACGGAAAATCAGGAAAACCAACCCTTTTTGGCCTGTTTCTGTTTGAGGGCTTCCGAGAGGGCTTGGGCTTTTCCGGAAGGAGCTTTGCGGGCGGGTTCCGGTTCGTCCCGGCGACGGGAAGCCAGGTAGATCTGTTGCAGGCGTCCCACCATCTGGTTGACGATCTTTTCCACGGCGGCGGAGGGAATTTCGAACTGGATGCCGAAACGGATCTCCCCTTTGCGCAGAAAGCCGCTGCGCACCAGATTGCGCGGGGCCGGACAGGTGCTGCGCACCTTGCCTTTGATGCTGAGATCGGGCTCCCCGCTGACCTGAATCAACAGGGTCACCGGTGTATCGAGGGGCAGTTGATCCGCCTTCAAATCGCTGGCGATACCGACGCCGCCGATGGACATGTCGACCATTTTCACCGCCGTGGCGGGCAGGGTTTTGGTTTGCACCGAAATGGCCGGCAGTGCCTGGACAATGGTGCGCACCCGGTAATGGCGGCGCTGACGGAAGCGTCCCAGCTTTTCGGGAAAAGCCAGTTTCAGCACCCGGCCTTCGGCCAGAGCCACTTTGGAGACAAAGCGGGTCACCCCTTCCAGGGTGGTCATGCCGTGGAAAAAACGCAGCGTCAGGGGCACGTCCGGGTGTTTTTCCACCAGTTCGTTGCCTTCTTCCGGTTCCAGGGAGTCCAGCCAGAGAAACTCGTGCTTCTTCAGGTAATCGATGTTGGTGGACATCTCGGCGGTGGTGTTTTCGGCACCTTCCGCAGGGACCACCGGTTCGCCCTCGATTTCGCTGAAGAAGAGCGTTACCTGATTGCCGATCAGGACTTCCATGGGTTCCCCGTCCCGAAAGGCTTGGGAAAGCATGTCGGCAATCTGGTTTTTGCTGCTGATTTCGTCGTCGTAAGATCTCTTTTCGTGCTGCTTCGCTGCTTTGGCGTCCCCCATATCTTCCCCTTTCCGCGCGATGTCCCCACACCGTTGGCCAGTAAGCCCGTCTTATTCATAAATTTCGTCGTGAAACCGGCCAGGGCGCGTCAGAACAAGGCGCGCGACGCCTCGACGACCGGAACCGTGACTGTTTCCACGGTGAGGATCGTCGAGCGAGCGCAACGCCGTCATGGCGCGATCCTGGTCCGGTTGCAGCGGAAATTTATGAATAAGACGGGGTAAGATGCCCTATTTTATTCCTTGATGCCAGGGTGCTTTACCGTTTCTGCCGTTTTGGCGGGAGGGGCCTCCTTGGGAGGCGCGGGCAGTCCGATTAAATGGTGCAGGCTCTCCTGCAGCGCCGTGGATTGTTTGGGGGAGAGGGCCAGATGGACCGGGCGACCCGGAGGGGCCAGAACGATCCGGTCCGTATCCCACCAACCGGTCAGTGAACCGCTCTCCTCTCCGGCCTGGAACTGCAGTTTCCAGGCGGAGGAGGGGATTTCACCCGGTGTTTCGACCTTGTGGGCCACCCGGGTCAGGGCCTCCTCGACGGAAGCCCAGGCGGCGTCCGGCCAGGTGCCGTCCGATTTGCGCAGGGCTTCGACACTCTTGTCCGCGCCTTCCAGTTTCAGGTGGCTGAGGCTTTTGCTTTCCGACAGCACCCGCAGGGAGAGGAGATCGAAGGGGGCCTTCTCCATATCTTCGGCAAAGTAGGAGGGCATTTGCAGGGCGTCGGGCTGACCGTAACGGAAGGCCATGACCTTGTCCTGCTCTTTCCAGATCACCACCTCGACCGCCGGCGCGGAGGGGCGCTCCAGACGCAGCCGGTAGGGCACGGTTGCCGGGGGGGTATTGGGCACGAAGGCGGTTCCGGAGGCCATCAGCACCATGTCGAGCCAGCCTTTGAGGCGGGACTCTTCGGTGGCGTCCTGAAAGGGGCTCTCCATGCGCCAACCCTCTTTGTCCCGATGCACCAGATGCAGTTCCCCCGAGGGCCGGGTCAGGTGTATGGCTTGCAGACCCGCCATGGAGAGATCGGCAAGCAGGGATTTGTCGCGCAGACCGTCGCTTTTCTGTAGCAGAGGGGTGAGCGGCTGTTTGGCAATGAGGACCACGCTGCCGGTGGCTTCCAGCAACAGATACCGACTGGTACCGGAGGTGTTTTCCCCACCCACGCGGATGGCTTCGTGTCGTCCCTTGTCGTCGGTGACCTCCACCCGAATGGCCTTTTCGTCCAGGCCGAAGTCGGCCAACTGCTCGGCGGATCGGGTAATCAGCCGGTCATAGGGTTTTTTCAAGGCGTTGAGCAGTTGATCCACCGCCACGGCGTTGGCCTTGGCCTGAAGGGGGTCCACCACCTGCCAGGCACTCTCCTTTTTGGCAAGTTGCAGCGTTTTGCGATCCTCTCCCCGGAAACGGAAGCCGGTCACCTCGGAGAGGGGCCAACTCAGCAAGGAACGGGAGGCCTCCTCCTGCTCTTTCTTGGCTCTCTCCTGCTTGTCCTGCCAGATCAGAAAATAGCCACCTGCCAGCACGATGGCCAGCAATACCAGGTTCATCGACCAGAGTCGCTTCATCGTTGCATGCCTCCGCCCGCTACAGTCGACGCCGTTTGAACCAGACCCACCATCCCGTGCCGAACAGCGCCAGCGGCAACAGCACGATCAGCCCCCAGGAGAGCAGAAAACCGCCGGTTTGAGTCAGCACCAACTGACCGTCCTGGGCGGCTTTGGGTTTGATGGCGATGAAGGATTCGTCGGCGGCCAGCCAGCGCACCATGTTGAGAAAGAGGGTGCTGTTGCCGGAAAAGTCGATGTAGGAGTCGGCGGCGAAATCGGAGTCGCCCGCCACGACAATGCGGGATTTGTCCTGCTTCAGAGCCGCACCCAGGAGAATGGGGCCTTTGGGATCGACGCCTTCGTTGAACTCGACGCTGCCGGAACGGATGTCCCCGGTCTCCAGCCAGCCGCGAGCCGCGCCGAAGAAGAGTGGGGTCCACTCCACGCCGGGCAGGCTCTTCTCCCGATCGAGGGTCAATCCCCGGGCTTCGGGCAGAATGGCCACCATGTTCATATCCTTGGTAATGGGGTGGCTCTTGTCGTAATCCGTGGCCAGGGGGGTGTTCACCTGCCCACCCACCACCCGGGCATTGAGATCGATGACCAGCCCGTCCTGAAAACGCAGTCCCTTGAGCTGGAAGAACTCCTCCAGTCCGCTTTTGTTGCCCGGATCGTGCAGCACCAGCAGTCCGCCGCCCTTTTCCAGCCATTTGGAGAGGCGTTCCACCTCGATGGGGAAGAGGGGGCTGCGGGGACCGGCCACCACCACCAGATTGGTGCCATCGGGCACCTGCTCTTCGGTAGCCAGATTCAACAGATCGAGCTGATAGCCCTCGCCTTTGAGGAGTTTGCCGACGGTACCGTAGCCCTGCCGCTCCTGTTGGGCGAAGGGGTGTTCCCCGTGGCCGGTCAGAAAGCGGATCGACTTGGATTCGCCCTTGGAAAGGCGGATCAGCGCGTTGGTCAAGGCCTCCTCGGTGATTTCGGTGAGTTTCTCCCGCCGATTGCCATGGCGCAGCAGGATGGTGCCGTCCATGGTGATTTCGTCGGCTTTGGCCTGGGCCAGATCGATATCGGGATCCACGAAGCGGAACTCCAGCTTCGGGTTGTGGTAGCGATATTTCTCCAGCATGTCCTGAATGACGGGCTTCATTTCGCCTTTTTCCAGAACATAGACCACGGCGCGCAGTCCCTCGGGGAAGGCGGCGATGGCCTTGACCGACTGCTCCGAAAGGGTGTGCAAACCGGCGGCGGTCAGATCCCAGCGCACGGCAAAGCGGTTGGAGGCATAGGCCAGCAGGGCCAGAATGATTCCGGCCAGAAGGCCGGTGGTTGCCAGTTGGGCCCGAAACTGGAAACGGATACGGGATGTCATCTTCATGCGTCGGTTCCTCTCACTATATTCCGGGCCGGATCAGTTCTGATAGCGTTGGGCCAGCAGCCGCTGACGGGCCACCAGCAGGCCTGCGCTGGACAGAAGGAGAAAGTAGGCCAGATCGGCGCTGGAAATGACCCCTTTGAGAAAGCTTTCGAAGTGGGGTACCACACACAGATAGTTGAACAGAGTGCCGACGGGGGTGCTGTCGCCGCTCCAGCCGAGGATCCACAACAGCAACAGGGTACCGAAGGAGAGGATCGCGGCCACTACGGGATTCTCCGTAGCGCAGGAGGCGGCCAGACCCACGGCGCCGAAGCTGCCGGCCAGGAGAAAGAGGCCCAGCAGTGTGGTGAAGACCTGCCCCTTGTCGGGATTGCCGTAGAGGAAGAGGGTCAGGGGCATCAGGCTCAGAAGACCGACCAGTACCGCCAGAAACAGCAAAAACCCCAGATACTTGCCCAGGACGATCTGCAGCGGGCTCAGAGGGGAGGAGACCAGGGCTTCCCAGGTGTTGCGGCGCTTCTCCTCGGCGACGAGGCGCATGGTCAGCAGGGGAATGAGCAGCATCAGGATGATGGCCACGTTGCCGAAGGTGGGACCGACGGTCAACTGGGTCAGGGAGAGGTTGGCGTTGGAGCCGTACATCTGGAATTGCATCTTCTGCGCCTGAAACAGGCTCAAGGCCGAATAGAACATGAAACCGGCCATGGCGCTGGTCACGCCCAGCAGTGTCCAGGCCAGGGGCGAGCGAAACAGGGCGAACCACTCACGGCGGGCCAGAATCCCGATGGGACGAAAGAAAGCCGGAGAATCGGACATGGTCACGCTCCTTCCTTGACCGGGGCGGTATCGCCTTCGGTGGTGGTCAATTGCACGAAAATCTCTTCCAGGGAGTGGGAGACGGGCATGAGTTTGCGCAGATCCCAACCGTTTTCCACGGAGCGGCGCAGCAGTTCGGGAACCGGATCGGCGTCGGTTCGAGGTACGATCACCCAGCCATCACCTTCCTGTCGGCAGGCTTCGACGCCGGGCAGGGCGGAGAGGGTGGCCGCATCGGGGGGGTTACGCCATTGCAGGAGGATCTCCCCCTTGGTGTGGGCGGTGCGTTGCGCCAGACCCGCCAGGGAATCCTCCAGAACGATGCGTCCGCCGTGGATCAGAATGACCCGGGAGCAGATCATCTGCACTTCCGGCAGGATGTGGGTGGAGAGCAGAATGGAGTGTTCCGAAGCCAACTCCCGGATGAGGGAGCGGATTTCCCGCACCTGATTGGGATCGAGGCCGGCGGTGGGTTCGTCGAGGATGACCACCCGGGGATTGTGGACGATGGCCTGGGCGATGCCGGCCCGCTGCCGATAGCCTTTGGAGAGGTTGCGCAACAGTCGGTCGGCGACGTTGGCCAGACCGCAGCGGTTCATGGCGGCGTCGACGGCGGCGGGCAACCGATCTCGGCTCACGCCTCGCAATCCGGCCAAAAAGAGCAGATACTCCCGAACGGTCATCTCTTCGTAGATGGGAGGGGTCTCCGGAAGGAAGCCGATTTTGGCGCGAGCCTTTTCGGGTTCTTCGATGACATCGAATCCGGCCACGCGAATGGTGCCTTCGGTGGGGGCGAGCAGGCCGGCGAGGATACGCATGGTGGTGGTTTTGCCGGCGCCGTTGGGACCGAGAAAGCCCACCACCTCACCGTGTTGCACCTGGAAGGCGATATTGTCCAGGGCTTTGAGATTCCCGAAGGTTCGGGTCAACCCCTGAATTTCGATCATGAGTTCGGACATGCCTGACCTTTCGACATTGTTTTGATGGGAAACACTCCCGTGGTCAACGGGTTTTGCGTCATCCACTGGCAATGCGCCAATTAATTCACCAGTCTGCCCTCTTTTTAATCACAATTACGGTAAATGCCTATTTTTTTATCAGTTCTGCTGCGCTATTGCCAAGGGCGTCGAGGTGGACTGCATATTTTTGATAATCATTTCAACGAGTTCTTCCTTCCCCGCGCGTTGGCACTCCCGTTGCGAAACACCGGCGAAAAGGGCTTCGAGAAAGTCTTGCCAACCTCCACGAAAAGTGCACACCCTTCTATATGAGAAAAATCGAAGCGATAATCAAGCCATTCAAGCTCGATGAAGTGAAGGAAGCCTTGACTGCATCGGGTGTTTACGGGTTGACTGTATCGGAGGTGCGCGGCTTCGGCCGCCAGAAGGGGCACACGGAAATTTACCGAGGTGCGGAATATACGGTTGATTTCTTGCCCAAAGTCAAGGTGGAAGTGGTTTGTGAGGTGGAAATGGTCGACCGGGTGGTGGATTTGTTGCAGAATAGCGCCCGCACCGGTCGTATCGGAGATGGCAAAATTTTTGTGACCCGGGTCGAACGGGCCGTTCGCATTCGCACCGGGGAGAGGGATCGCGCAGCTCTTTAGAACAGAAAAGCTTCGTTTTGGTTATCCAAATCAAACTGGGGAGAAAGTAGGACCATGGCAGATCAGGCAGCGGTCAAACACGTTTTTGAAATGGTCAAGAAGAACGAGGTCAGGTTCGCCGACTTCCGGTTCACCGATTTCCGTGGCAAATGGCAGCACATCACCGCCCCCGTGCGCATGCTCACCGAAGAAGTGTTCGAGAACGGTTTTGGCTTCGACGGATCCTCCATCGCCGGTTGGTGCGAGATCAACCAGTCGGACATGGTGTTCATCCCGGACGCCAGTTCCGCCTTCATCGATCCTTTTTCCGAGCATGTCACCATCATCTTCTATTGCGACGTGGTGGATCCCTTCACCGGTGAAGAGTATAGCCGCGACCCTCGCGCCGTGGCCCGTCGCGCCGAGGCTTATCTGAAGTTCTCCGGCATCGGCGACACCGCCTATGTGGGACCGGAAGCCGAATTCTTCGTCTTCGACTCCGTGCGTTACAAGGTGGACATGCACGAGGTCTATCACTACATCGATTCCGAGGAGGGTGCCTGGAACATGGGCAAGGACTACCCCGACGGCAATACCGGACATCGTCCGGGCGTCAAGGGTGGTTATTTCCCGGTTCCGCCCGTTGACTCCCTGCACGATCTGCGTTCCGAAATGTCGGAAGTCATGGAGCGCATGGGCATCGAAATCGAGTTCCATCACCATGAAGTGGCCACCGCCGGTCAGTGCGAGATCGACATGCGTTTCGGCACGCTGGTGAAGATGGCGGACAATATTCAGAAGTACAAGTACGCCGTCCACAATGTGGCACACCAGTTCGGCAAGACCGTGACCTTCATGCCCAAGCCTCTCAAGGGTGACAATGGTTCCGGCATGCATGTCCACATGTCCATCTGGAAGGACGGCAAGCCCCTTTTCGCGGGCAATCAGTATGCCGATCTCTCCGACATGGCCCTCTATTTCATCGGCGGCATCAAGAAGCACGCCAAGGCTCTCAACGCCTTCACCAATCCTTCCACCAACTCTTACAAGCGCCTGATCCCCGGCTTCGAGGCTCCCGTGCTGCTGGCCCATTCCGCCCGCAACCGTTCCGCCTCCATCCGTATCCCGGCGGCCACCAATCCCAAGGCCAAGCGCTGCGAGATTCGTTTCCCCGATCCTTCCGCCAACCCGTACCTGGCCTTCTCCGCGTTGTTGATGGCCGGTATCGACGGCATCGAGAAGAAGATCGATCCGGGCAGCCCCATGGACAAGAACCTCTATGACCTGCCGGCGGAAGAGCTGAAGAACATCCCGACGGTGTGCGGCTCCCTGCGTGAAGCCCTGCAGGAGATGAGCAACAATCGCGACTTCCTCAAGAAGGGTGATGTCTTCAGCGACGATTTGATCGACGCCTGGATCAACCTGAAGATGGAAGAAGTCTATCGTATGGAGCATACGCCCCATCCGGTGGAGTTCGAGATGTACTATTCGGTGTGACGTATCGGGCGCAAGCCCGTGAGAAGTGCAAAAGCCGCAGGCGTGAGCCTGCGGCTTTTTTACATCTGTTGACTTTCAATATGTTATCTTTTAGAAATCAAAAAAAGAAAATGTTCTATTCTTTGACTTTTCAGTTTTTATTTATTTTGATATAACATTGCCTGTCGTCTTGTCATTATCGGCTTTCCCGATCTTCGCCAATCAAGGCCACTACATCCATATGAATGGGCGGGCTCATGGCCGCAATCTCCTCAGCCTCGGTCACCAGAGCTTCGATCTCTTCAGGGGAGCGGTGGACTTCGGCCTCTATGGAACGCAGCATGCGTCGGGCTTGTTCTTCCAGAGAATACCCTCGACGTCGGGCTTCCTGGGACAGGGCGGCTATCACGGATTCATCCAAATCAGGCACAATCAAGGTTCCCATGGCAGGCACCTCTTGCGGAGAAGGAAAGGCAAAACCCTGAGGGGGCAGCAGAGCTCCCCCTCAGACTCCCCCAACCCTGTTTACAAGTAAAGAGCTATACCGCGTCCACTTTGGAATGCGTCATTTTTCTGTAACTATTCAGGATCCCG
>JADGAQ010000180.1 GCA_015231925.1 Magnetococcales bacterium | reverse complement strand
GCCCGGACCATCCCGTGCTGATCGACCACTTCCTGAGGCGGGCCATCGAGGTCGATGTCGACTGCGTGGCCGACGGCAGGGAAGCCGTGGTGGCCGGGATCATGGAACATATCGAGGAGGCGGGTGTTCACAGCGGGGATTCGGCCTGTTCCCTGCCGCCCTATTCCATCTCTCCCGAGGTGGTGGCGGAGATCGAGCGGCAAACCATCCTCATGGCCCTGGCGTTGGGGGTCAAGGGGTTGATGAACGTGCAGTTCGCCGTTCAGGGCCAGGACATCTTCATCCTGGAGGTCAACCCGCGGGCCTCGCGCACGGTGCCTTTCGTGGCCAAGGCCACGGGGGTGCCCTTCGCCAAGATCGCCGCCCGTCTCATGGCGGGGGAGATGTTGAGCGACACCGGTCCTCGGGCCCGGCCCCAACCCAAACACATCGCGGTGAAGGAGGCGGTCTTCCCCTTCGAGAAGTTCCCGGGTGTGGACACGGTTCTGGGGCCCGAGATGAAATCGACCGGGGAGGTCATGGGACTGGCCGACTCGTTCCCGGTGGCCTTCGTCAAGGCTCAGGACGGTGCGGGAACCCTGCTGCCCGTTCCGGGAAAATGGAACGTGGAACAAAAGGCCTTGATTTCCGTGAAGGATGAGGACAAAGCTCTGGTGGTGGAACCGGCGCGGCGGCTTCTTGAGATGGGCATTCGCATCTGCGCCACGGAGGGTACCGCCCTCTATCTGGAATCCCAGGGCATTCCGGTGGATCGGGTGCGTAAGGTGACTCAGCCCCGGCCCCATATCGTGGATGCCATGAAAAATCGGGAAATCGCCCTGGTCTTCAATACCACCCGGGACAAAAAAGCCCAAGTGGATTCCTTTCCGATCCGGCGTACTGCCCTTATGATGGGCATACCCTACTTCACCACGGTCGAGGGCATGAAGGCGGCGGTTGAGGCCATGACGGTTCCGGCTGCCACGCGCTTTCATTGCAAGGCCCTGCAGGACTACTATTAAGGGCGGAACGTTTCACCCAGGGGCATCGTAGCCGGTTCTTCCGGATTTCATTGGCAGTCGAGAGTATAGGCGGGGCGCCATGTCACAGAAAGTTCCCATGACGTTGGAAGGGGCGGAGCGATTGAAGGCCGAGTTGAAGCGTCGCAAGACGACGGAACGGGCCCGCATCGTGGAAGCGATTTCCGTGGCTCGCGAACACGGCGACCTCTCGGAGAACGCCGAGTATCACGCGGCCAAGGAGCAGCAGTCCTTCAACGAGGGGCGCATCCAGGAGCTGGAGACGCAGCTGTCCAACGCCGAGGTGATCGACACCAGCCGACTGACCTCCCGCAAGGTGGTCTTCGGCGCCAAGGTGGTGCTGGAGGATGACGAGTCGGGGGAAGAGGTGAACTACCAGATCGTCGGCGTCGAAGAGGCGGACCCCCACCTGGGCAAGATCTCCATCTCCTCCCCGCTGGCCCGGGCGCTGTTGGGCAAGGAAGAGGGCGACACGGTGGATGTCAAGGCTCCGGGTGGGATGCGTCGCTACGAGTTGGTGAATCTGAGTTATTGACACGGGAGTTCCGCCCCACCTCATGGCCCGTTCTACCCGTACCCCGAGCAGTACCCGCTGGATGCAGGAACACCTGCAGGATCCGTTTGTCCGTCTGGCGCGGGAAGAGGGGTATCGGTCGAGGGCGGCTTTCAAGTTGCTGGAATTGCAGGAGCTGGTCAGAGGCTGGCGCGGCGGTTGCGGATTGCTGGGAACGGGTATGCGCCTCGTGGACCTGGGAGCGGCCCCCGGCGGCTGGACTCAGGTGGCCTGCCGCGCCGGCTGTCGGGTGGTGGCGGTGGATCTGCTTCCCATGGACCCCGTTGCCGGGGCTGTAGTGCTGCAGGGCGATTTTCTGGAAACGGCGATGCTGCAGGCGGTGCTGGATGAGCTGGCCTCTTTCGAGGCGGACTCTCCGGGACGCCAGCTCGCCGATGTGGTCCTTTCCGATATGGCTCCCAATATGACGGGTATCCGGGCGGCGGATCAGGCCCGGGAGGAGTCGTTGGCGGAGGTGGCCTTCTCTTTTGCCCACCAGGTGTTGCGTCCGGGGGGCAGTCTGGTGATCAAGCTTTTTCAGGGACCGGGGGGACAGGAGTTGACCCGTCAGGCCAGGGAGTGTTTCGCTGCCGTCAAGGTGGCCAAACCGCCTGCCAGCCGGGGTCGCAGCCCCGAATATTATCTGATCGGCACCGGTTTTCGCGGTGACCGGAGAGCTGCCCCTTCCTTGGCGGCGGAGGACGAATGATGCGGATTTTGAAACAGGCCCTGACCTTCGACGACGTGCTGCTGGTTCCCGCCCACTCCGTGGTGTTGCCGAAGGATGTCTCCCTGCAAAGCCGGTTGACCCGGAACATCATCCTGAACATCCCCTTGCTGTCGGCGGCCATGGATACCGTCACCGAAGCCCGGACCGCCATCGCCATGGCCCAGGCCGGAGGAATCGGCATCATCCACAAGAACCTTTCGGTCAAGGAGCAGGCCAATCATGTGCGCGTGGTCAAGCGCTTCGAGGCCGGGCTGGTGGTCGATCCGGTGACGGTGCGTCCGCAGAACTCCCTGCACGAGGCCATCGTTCTGATGCGGGAGAACGGCATATCGGGCATTCCCGTCACCAAGGAGGACGGATTGCTGGTGGGCATTCTCACCCATCGGGACGTGCGTTTCGCCACGGATATGACCCTGCTGGTGAACGAATTGATGACCCCACGGGAGAAGCTGGTCACGGTGGAGGAGGGGGTCGATATGGCGGAGGCCAAGCGCCTCCTGCATCAGCATCGCATCGAAAAGCTCCTGGTTGTGGACAAACAGTTCCGTTGCGTGGGACTGATCACCGTCAAGGATATCGAAAAAGCCCACACCTATCCCGACTCCAGCAAGGACGAGACGGGTCGTCTTCGGGTCGGCGCCGCCGTCGGCGTGACCGCGGAGGATCGCCGGCGCGTGGTGGCCCTGGCGGAGGCGGGGGTCGACGTGCTGGTGGTGGATACCGCCCATGGCCATTCCGAAGGCGTTCTGAAAATGGTGGCCTGGATCAAGGACAAACATCCGGAAACCCAGGTCATTGCCGGCAATGTGGCGACGGCCGGAGCGACCCGTGACCTGATTCGCGCCGGAGCGGACGCCGTCAAAGTGGGCATCGGACCCGGCTCGATCTGCACCACCCGTATCGTGGCCGGGGTGGGGGTGCCGCAGGTAACCGCCATCTCCGATTGCGCGGAAGAAGCCGATTCCGCCGATGTGCCCATCGTGGCCGACGGCGGCATCAAGTATTCCGGGGATGTGGCCAAGGCCATTGCCGCCGGAGCCTCCACGGTGATGATGGGGTCCATGTTCGCCGGAACCGACGAGGCCCCCGGCGAGGTCTTCATCTTCCAGGGACGCACCTACAAGACCTATCGCGGCATGGGTTCCCTGGGGGCCATGACCCGAGGCTCCAAAGAGCGCTACTTCCAGGACGAGGTGGAGACCTCCAAACTGGTGCCGGAGGGCGTGGAAGGGCGGGTGCCTTACAAGGGACCGTTGCACAACATCCTGCACCAGTTGACGGGCGGTTTGCGGGCAGCCATGGGTTACACCGGCTGCTCCGACATCGCCTGTCTGCGCAGCAAACCCCAGTTTGTGCAGATTACCAATGCCGGGCTCAAGGAGTCCCACGTCCACAACGTGGTGGTGACCCGGGAAACGCCGAACTACAGCCTGGACTGAACCTCTCATGAATCAATCCTCCTGGCGCGACGACGGCGCCATTCACGCGGAACGCATCCTGATCCTCGATTTCGGCTCCCAGTACACCCAGTTGATCGCCCGCCGGGTGCGGGAGGCGCGGGTCTATTCGGAGATCCATCCCTGGAGTCTCTCCCAGGCGGAGATCGAAGCCTTCCGGCCCACCGGGATCATTCTTTCCGGTGGACACCGCTCGGTTTACGAAGAGAACGCTCCCCGTGTGGACCCGGCCTTGTTCGGGATGGGTGTTCCGGTTCTGGGCATCTGCTACGGCTTGCAGTTGATGGCCCACCTGCTGGGCGGTCGGGTGGAGCCGTCGGCACACCGGGAATATGGTCCCGCACGAGTGGTGGCGCTGGAGGATGGCGGGCCGCTATTCGGACGCTTTTTCGCCGAAGGGGACGCGGATGTCTGGATGAGCCACGGGGATCGGGTGGAGAGCCTGCCCGCCGGTTTCCGCACGGTGGCCCGCAGCGACAATGCCCCGGTGGCGGTGATGGCCGACGACAGTCGCAAACTCTATGGCGTGCAGTTTCACCCCGAGGTGAGTCATACCCCCCGGGGCCATCTGATTGTGGAAGACCTGCTGCAGAAGGTGTGCGGTTGCCAGGGGCGTTGGACCTCGGCGGCGTTCATCGATTACGCCGTGGGCAACATCCGCCAGCAGGTGGGTTCGGATCAGGTGGTTCTGGGGCTTTCCGGGGGGGTGGACTCCTCCGTGGTCGCGGCCCTGGTGCATCGCGCCATAGGGGATCAGTTGACCTGTGTCTTCGTGGACAACGGGTTGCTGCGCCTTGACGAGGGTGATCAGGTCATGGAGACCTTTGCCCGCCACATGGGGGTGCGCATCGTGCGGGTGGATGCGGAGGAGCGTTTTCTCTCCCGACTGGCGGGAGTGAGCGATCCGGAGAAGAAACGTCGTATCATCGGGCACACCTTCATCGAGGTCTTCGAGGAGGAGGCCGGTCGCCTTACCGATGCCCGCTGGCTGGGGCAGGGGACCATCTACCCCGATGTGATCGAATCGGCGGGGGCCAAGTCAGGTGTGGCCACGGCCATCAAGTCGCACCATAACGTCGGCGGTTTGCCGGAACGCATGGGCTTGAAGCTTCTGGAACCCCTGCGGGAGCTGTTCAAGGACGAAGTGCGGCGGGTGGGGCGGGATCTGGGTTTGCCCGAAGAGTTGATCGGGCGGCACCCCTTCCCCGGACCGGGGCTGGGCGTGCGTATTCTGGGGGAGATTCGCAAGGAGTACGCCGACCTGCTGCGTCGGGCCGACGCCATTTTCATTCAGGAGTTGCGTGCGGCGGGACTCTATGATCGCATCGGTCAGGCCTTTGCGGTCTTCCTGCCGGTGAAGAGCGTGGGGGTCATGGGTGACAACCGGACCTACGAGTATGTCGTGGCCTTGCGCGCGGTGGAGACCCGGGATTTCATGACCGCCTGGTGGTACCCCTTGCCCCACGAGTTGCTCGGTCGAGTTTCCAACAGGATAATCAATGAGATATCCGGAATCAACCGGGTGGTCTACGACGTGACGTCCAAGCCGCCGGGCACCATCGAGTGGGAATAGGAGCGTCTGCTAGCCATAAAAAATTTTTGTGTGCCCACCGTTGCTTGACAGCCGCTTCAAAGGCAGGCACCATGCGTCTATTAGGATTTCATGAAACAGGTGCCGGCTCTTGAAAATCGTTTTGGCGACGCGCAACCGCAAAAAAGTCGAGGAACTGCAACGGGCAGCCTTGGGCAGATCCTTGGAGCTGGTCACGCTGGACGCCTACCCGGACTGTCCGGATGTGGTGGAAGATGGACAGACCTTCCGGGAAAATGCCATTAAAAAGGCCGTGGCAGTGGCCCGGTTCACGGGTTGCGCGGCGTTGGCGGACGACTCCGGTCTGGAGGTGGAGGCCTTGGCTGGCCGCCCCGGTGTCCATTCCGCCCGATACGCACGGGTTGGGGCTACGGACAGTGAGAATGTCGCCCGACTTCTGGAGGAGTTGGCCGGGGTTGAGGAGTCCGCACGGCAGGCCCGGTTTGTCTGTGTGCTGGCCATGGCCGGACCGGATGGTCGGGTCGAGATTTTCGAGGGGACGGTCTCGGGGCGGATAGGTTATACCGTGACGGGGACAAATGGTTTCGGCTACGACCCGGTCTTTTTTCCGGAAGGCGAGAAGCGAACCTTTGCCGAGATGGAAGGCCGGGAGAAGGATGCCATGAGCCACCGGGGCCGGGCGTTGGCCTCGTGGGTGGCTGCATTGGATCGATGGTTGGTTTAAGTTTCGCTCATTCATTCCTAGTCGGATCGCGAGGAGCTGCCCATGTCAAGATTGGTACCACCTCATGGGGGGGGTAGTCTGAAGCCCCTGCTGTTGAAGGGCGTTGCGCTGAAAGAGGCACAGGAGCGGGCTACCACGATGGAGCAGGTTTCCATCACCTCGCGGGAGAGCTGTGACCTGATCATGCTGGGTATCGGCGCCTTCACCCCCCTGGATGGTTTCATGGGCAAGGCTGATTGGCAGAGTGTCTGCGACACCACCCATACGGCCAACGGTCTTTTCTGGCCCATCCCCATCACCTTGTCCACCAGCGAGACGGTCGCCGAACGGATCCGTCTGGGGCAGGAAGTGGCTCTGGTGGATGAAGAGACCGGCGAGACCATGGCCATTCTCACGGTCCAGGAGAAGTATTCCATCGACAAGCAGCATGAGTGTCGGTGCATCTTCCAGACCGACGACATGGAACATCCCGGTGTGCAGAAGGTGATGAACCAGGGGGCCATCAATCTGGCGGGCCCGGTTCAGGTTCTGTCGGAAGGCGAGTTTCCCCTCAAGTATCCCGACATCTACAAGACCCCGGCGGAGACCCGCGCCATTTTCGAAGAGAAGAAGTGGCACAAGGTGGCGGCGTTCCAAACCCGCAACCCGATGCACCGTTCCCACGAATATCTGGCCAAAGTGGCCATCGAGGTTCTGGACGGCGTCTTGATTCACCAGATCCTGGGCAAGCTCAAGGCGGGCGACATCCCCGCCGAGGTGCGGGCCAAGGCCATCGACGTGCTGTTGGAGAAGTACTTCGCCAAGGATACGGTGATTCAGGCCGGTTATCCCATGGAGATGCGTTATGCCGGTCCCAAGGAGGCCCTGCTGCACGCGGTCTTCCGGCAGAACTACGGTTGCTCCCATCTCATCGTCGGGCGGGACCACGCCGGTGTCGGCGACTACTACGGCCCGTTCGATGCCCAGTACATTTTCGATCAGGTCAGTGAAGAGGCCTTGCGCACCCGGCCCCTGAAGATCGACTGGACTTTCTATTGCTACAAGTGCGCGGGCATGGCTTCGATGAAGACCTGCCCTCACGGCAAGGAAGACCGGCTGCTTCTGTCGGGCACCAAGCTGCGCAAGCTGCTTTCGGATGGGGAGCAGCCCCCGGCGGAGTTCAGTCGTCCGGAGGTTATCGCCATTCTGCAGGAGTATTATGCGTCCCTCAAGGATGGGGAAAAGGTGGAAATCAAGATGCATAAGGCGGCGACGGGCGTTTGAGCCGCAAGGGCGATGTCGTTAGTGAAAACTGTTTGAAGCCAAGCCAATGAGGAGAAGGTGTCATGCCGAGTTTTGTGATGGCGGAGAAGTGTGATGGTTGCAAGGGGCAGGACCGGACGGCGTGTATGTACATTTGTCCCAGCGACATCATGAAGCTGGACAAGGAGCGGATGAAGGGATTCAACCAAGAACCCGATCAATGCTGGGAATGCTACAACTGTGTGAAGATTTGCCCGCAGCAGGCCATTGAAGTACGTGCTTATGCCGACATCGTGCCCATGGATGGCAAGGTCATCCCCATGCGCGGTTCCGACTCGATCATGTGGACGATCAAGTTCCGCAATGGCAACCTCAAGCGTTTCAAGTTCCCCATCCGGACCACCCCCGAGGGATCGATCGATCCTTATGCGGGCAAGCCGGCTGCGGACATGTCCCGGATCGGCAAGCCCGGGTTTTTCACTCACGAGGGCGAGCTGGCGGTTCTGCCCAAGTAATTTGGTCATTCAGGCAACGGGCTTAACCAGGACTTGTTGACGAGGAGAGACGATGGGCAGCTTTGGAAATCCTGATATCGTTGAAGTGGATACCGACATCCTGATTATCGGTGGTGGGATGGCGGCGTGTGGCGCGGCTTTCGAGATCATGCGCTGGAAAACGCCTGACATGAAGGTCCGGTTGGTTGACAAGGCCGCCATGGAGCGCTCCGGCGCCGTGGCCATGGGTCTGTCGGCCATCAATACCTACCTGGGTCCGCAGGATCCTTCCGACTACGTGCGGATGGTTTCCAACGACCTCATGGGCATCGTGCGCGATGACCTCATCTTCGACGTGGGTCGTCATGTGGACGATTCCGTGCATCTGTTCGAGGAGTGGGGCCTTCCGATCTGGAAGCAGCCCGGCGACGAGAACAAGAGCCTCAAGGAAGGCGGCAAGCCGGTTCGTTCCGGCAAGTGGCAGATCATGATCAACGGCGAGAGCTACAAGGTGATCGTGGCCGAAGCCGCCAAGAAGGCTCTTGGCATGGACAACATCCAGGAGCGTATCTTCATTGTGAAGTTGATCCTGGACTCCAAGGAAGAGAATCGTATCGCAGGTGCGGTCGGCTTCTCCAATCGTGAGGACAAGATCTACGTCTATCGCGCCAATGCCATCCTGCTGGTGGCTGGCGGAGCGGTGAACGTCTTCCGTCCCCGTTCCGTTGCGGAAGGCCTGGGTCGTACCTGGTATCCCGTGTGGAACGCCGGTTCGACCTATGCGATGGCGGCCCTCTCCGGCGCCGAGCTGACCATGATGGAAAACCGTTTCGTGCCCGCCCGCTTCAAGGACGGTTACGGCC
>JADGAQ010000179.1 GCA_015231925.1 Magnetococcales bacterium | reverse complement strand
GGGGTTCGGGGGGGATTATCCCCCCCGACGGGTCCAGGGCAGCGCCCTGGGATGTCTCCTTTCGCCGTTGGTCGATCTTGCGACACTGGGCAGGGGTCCGAAGTCCGAAAGGTTACGACCGGCGTAAACTGGCGAAAAGGACTTTGAGATTCTCCCGTGTCAGAATGCCGATGCGCATGCCCACGTAAAGATAGAGACCCGCCAGGCCCACCTTGAACGGCAACCTCTCCACATAGGAGAGTTCCGTCCACTGCCGCAGTCCCAAAACCACCAGGGCCGCAACCGCGCAAAGGGCGTGGATCAGCACGGTTCGCCCCACCTCGAAACGAATCGGGGCGTAGCGTTGCGCCACCCGGAATATCAACCCCCCCATGATCATCCCGGAAACCAGGGTCGCCCAGGCGGCCCCCATGGCCCCCCACCAGTGAATGAAGGGAATATTCAGCAGGATATTCAGGGTGACACTTCCGGAAACAAGAAACGATGTCGCCCATACCTTCTTGGAATAGTTCAGCTGCGTTCCGTTGATCTTCATGAGGAACATCGTCGAAAAATACAAAGCCAGCACGATGGCCATATCGATGCCGGGATGGTATTCCGGCGCGGTCAGCAACCAGAAGACCTCTTCCGCCCCCAGAATCAATCCGTAGGCGAAGGCCAGGGAGAAATACATGTACGGCGTGAGATAACGCCCCAGAACGGCACGGTTTTCCTCCTTCCCCTCGAACAGCAGGCGGTAGACCGTGGGCAGGTAGGCCTGCTCCAGGGAGGTCATCAGGGTGAAGATCATGCCGCTGGCCCGTTGGGCGATATTGAAAACCCCGACGTTGGACAAGGTGCCGAAGAGGCCGATCAGATACTTGTCGAACTGGCTGTTGATGGAGCCCATGAGCGATTTGAACAACACCGGATAGCCGATCTTCAGCTCCTCCACCACCAGGGAGGGGCGCAGGGAGAAAGGGGCCTCGCGGGAGATGCGCCAGGCCATGATCGCGATGAGGCCCAAAGCCGACAGCGAGGCGGCGTAGCCGTAGGCGATGACGCCGGTATGCTCCACCAGCAGAAACCAGAGCAACAGGGCCACATTGGCCAGATTCATGGCCATGGAATAGAGGGAGAAGGTGGCCGCCTGCTCCCGATTGCGCAAATAGGTGAAGAAATAACCGGCCAAACCCACCAGGGTCTGCCCGGCCAGCATGTGAACGATCAGGGCATCCTCACCGTCCCGATGGAAAAGGAAGCGGGAGATCTCGCCGGTGAACGGATGGATCAACGCCTGAAACAACAGGCCGGAAAGGGCGATGAAGACCACGGTGGAAAAGAGCAGCGCCCCGCTGTCTTGCGGACTGGCGCTGTATTGAAAGAAGTTGCGTTCATAGCCCAGGGAGACCCCCCAGTTGATGAAGGCCTGGGAAAAGAGGGCGAAAGCCTGCCCCAGGGCCATGAGGCCCATCTCCTCCGGGGTGACCACCCGCGTCACCAGGGGCAAGACCAGAACCGGCAACAGCGTCGCCAGCAGGGTTGGCAGCAGGTAGAGGAAGGTGTGGCGAATCTGCTTGTGTTTGCTGACTTGGCCGGTCATTCCCCCTTGCCTTTCGCCCGGCAGGCCGCGGTCAGATCCAGCTCCGCACGGTAATCGGCACTTTCCAGGGCCATCAGCCCCATCAGGGTGTGGAACAGATTCTGATGGGTATAGGCTTCACCCCGGCGGGCGGTCAGACAGGCGGTATCGATGCCGCTTTCGGCGGGATAATCCGGGGTGAACCAGAGCATCATCGGCACATGCTTCTGCGCCTCCGGGGCAAAGGTGTAGGGCACGCCGTGCAGGTAGAGGTTGTTCTCCCCCAGCGACTCCCCGTGGTCGGAAATGTAGAACAGGCCCCCGGTATAGCGGTCGCTGTTCTTCTCGAAAAAGCGCACCACCTCGGCCAGATTGTGGTCGGTGTAGAGAATCGTGTTGTCGTAGGCGGCGACGATCTGCTCTTGTTTGCAATCGTAGAGTTCCCCGCTTTCGCAGGCGGGCACGAAGCGTTTGAAGGCGTCGGGATAGCGTTTGTAGTAGGCGGGGCCATGGCTGCCGTTCTGGTGCATGACCATCAGGGTGAAGGGCCTGGCGGGATCGAGTTGCCGCTCCATCTCGTATTGCAGCACCGAATCGTAACACTCGCCGTGGTCGCAGATGCCCGGCACCTTGGCGTCACGCAGCTCCACGGTCTCCACCCGCTTGCAGATGTTCTTGCAGCCGGTATTGTTGTCCAGCCAGACGGCGCGCACCCCGGCGCGTTTCATCACGTCCAGGATGTTCTCCCGCCGGGCGGCGGCGGTGGTGCTGTAATCCTTGCGGGAGAGGTTGGAAAACATGCAGGGCAACGATTCGTTGGTGTCGGTGCCGCAGGAGTGAACATCCGAATAATAGATGAGTCCGGGGATGGCGGAAAGCTGCGGATTGGTTTCGCGGGGATAGCCCCCGAGCTGGAAGTTGGCGGCGCGGGCCGTCTCCCCCACCACCATCACCCACAGAACGCTCTTCTTGGGCGCGAAACCCGGATTCATGCGCACATCCGCAGCCACGGGTGCCAGTGGAACGGGAGCCTCCCGCAAGGTGCGGCGCACGAAGGAGAAGACGGCATAGAAGTAGTTGCTGGGGTTGATGTAGTAACGCACCTGGCCATGGTTGCGGAAAAAGGCCGCGTAATAGGAAAAGTTGCCGTAGACCAACACCCCCGCCACCAGGGCACAGGCCAGGGAGAAGAGAATCTGTTTGCCGATGCGAACCGGGGAAAGCCCCGCGAAGGCGATGGGCAGCCTGCGCACCAGCCAGGCGGGAATCAGCCCCCAGAAGAGAAGATTGGCCAGCAGGGTCAGGCTGACCAGATCCAGGGCCTCCCGGCTATCGGTTTCCCGAATGCTGTGGATCAGATCCCGGTTGATGAAGATGCCGTAGGAGTCCATGAAGTGGGCCGCCGAGGCGGACACCATCAGGACGAAGACCATCAGCCAGGGGAAAAGCCCCCGCCAGGCGAAGAGATTGAGAATGGCCGTCAGCAACAGCCAGAGGGCCAAAAAGAGGCCGACCAGAAAGGCGATATCCTTCGGTTCGTGGGTCGGCAGCGCCAGCCACGTTTCGCTCCAGAAACGCCGGTTGTAAAAAATCAACAGCCACAAGGCCAGACCCGAGGTTGCGATACTGACAGGAATGGGCCGAAGGGTGGAAAAATAACCTTGAAGCGATTTGAACATCGAGTATCCCTGCAGGCTGGTGTATCGGGTAGGGAATGGGCTATCCTTGCGGTAACAGTTTATCACATACCCAAGCGATGGGAAGTCACCTAAGCCAAACGAGGTTTTGCCATGCGCCACCACCGTCTCTTGTCCGTTCTGCTGCTCGGTCTGGTTACCGGCTGCTCCAGCGCCTACGTGGCCACTCCCCTGCCCTTCCGTACGCCGTCGGGATATGCCAATTCCCAGAGCCACGCCGGGCTCACCCTGGGGGCCAAGGCCTTCGACAGCGAGGATGAGGCCAAGGCCACCTTCGGTTTCGACGTAATGAAAGCAGGTCTGTTGCCGGTGCAGGTCTCCTTCGACCATCAGGGCAGCGACTCCGTGGCCATCGTGGCCGACCAGACCTTTCTGGAAGATACCCAGGGCTCCCTGTGGCCCATTCTGGACGAAGTCACCGCTTACGAACGGGTGACCCGCTACTCCCAAACCCTGGAAACCTTCAAGGAGGGATCTTACGGGGCCATGATGGGCGGCGTGGGCGGGGCCCTGCTCGGCGGGGCCATCGGCATCGTCACCGGGAAAAGTGTCGGTAAAGCGGTAGGCCAGGGAGCCGTGATCGGCGCCGCCATCGGGGGTGGCGTCACCGGCGTTCACGGCTTCACCGACCGGGAAGCCCAAGCCCGCATCACCAGCGATCTCGACAAGAAAGCCCTGCAGAACAAACCGATCGAACCCGGCAACCTGGCCTTCGGCTACCTCTTCTTCCCCGCCGAGGCCAAAACGGCCAAGACACTGCGTTTGCAGATGAAAAACAAAAAAACCGAGGAACGCCATACCGCCATCCTGACTCTGCGGTAGTCGAAATGTGCGCGGAGCAAGAGTGCGGCATCACCCCCTCCGCCCCCGTATCACGGATCGGATCCGGTAACGATTCAGAACCCCGCACCGCACGGCGTGACCCGATCAACAGCGAAAGGAAAAGTCCAGGGGGCGCCCCCTGGACCCGTCGGGGGGGATAATCCCCCCCCGAACCCCCGTATACCTGAACAGCTACCGGATTCGTTTGATTTTTCTCCGGATCAGGCGCATACCTCTTTGCAAATCGACCGGCACGGAGGGCAGGGATGTTTCAACACTGGCAACGCAAATTCTGGGGCGGATTTCTCCTCTTCGCGGGCGGATTGGGCATTCTGGCCCTGTGGGCCAGCTTCAGCGTCCACGAAATGGAGCTGAGACTCTCCGCACGGAACCAGTTTTCCACCCTGCTCAACCTGGTGCTGGAGATCCGCCGCTACGAAAAGAACGCCTTTCTGCACCGCCATCCTTCGGATTTCGCCACCGCCCTCGATTACGTCGACCTGGCCCAGCGACAGGTGGCCGGGTTGAGCGAGGCGGTGACGATTCTGGGGGAGACGGCGGTTCTGGCCCAACTGGACGAAGATCTGAGCCGCTACCGCACCCTGCTGCGGGAGTTGCCCGAAAAACTGCAACGCCAACCGGAATCCGAAGCCGATCTCAACAATGCGATGCACCTGGCCAGCCGGGTGCTGATCAAAACGGCGGAACAGTTGGCCAACGAAGCCTCGGTTCAGGTGGATCGCCATCTCACCCGGTTTCACCGCACCTTCGCCGCCCTGATTCTGGTCCTTTCGGCCCTGCTGATCGCGGCGGGCGGCTGGTTATACGGCAACTTACTGACCCCGCTGTCCCGCATTCGGGAGTCCCTGCGACAGATGGCCCAGGGGCATATCTCCCAACTGCCCGTCGGCGAAGCCCCCACCCTGCAGACCCTGCTCACCGAAGCATTCAATCAGGCTCTGGAGGGTTTGGCCCGACAGCGGGAAACGGCACTGGTCCTGGAACGGCGGCAGAGCGGAAGCCATCTCCTCGGGGAACTCTCCCGCGAGGTCGGCGACCCCCTGGCCAATATCGCCACCTCCTGCCAGATTCTTCAGGAGGATGCCGAGTGGGAGGCCGGCCAGCGGGAGATGCTGGCCGCCATGGAGTCCCAGGCGGAATATACCCGGCTGCTGCTGGAGCGGCTGCCCTCCTGGCTGGAATCGGCGTCACCGCCGGAAAGCTGCCCCCTGCTGCCCCTGGTGCAGGAGGCTTTGAGCGAATCCCGCGCCCTGTTGCCGGCTGGGCTCTCCCTGAAGGTGGACATTCCGGAAAGCCTGGCGCTGCACGTTTCCCGAAGCGCCCTCTCCCAGGGAGTGGCTTTCGTGATGGAACGCGCCGTCCGGGTGGCGGGCAGCGGCGGATCGGTGGTGGTGCGTTGTCCGACGGACGGCGTGTTGGAATGGCTGGCCGACTCCCCACGGGAGATGGCCACAGCCGCCCCACCGGGTGACGAACCCCTCTGGCGCGTCTGGCTCTCCCTGTTGCACCGTTCGAGCCTTCACCTGGAACGTCTGCCCTTGCCGCGCGGAGAGCTTTACCGACTGAGCGGGATGGAAAACCATGGCTGAACCGGGACGGGTTCTGCTCATCGAGCCGGATGCGGCGGCGCTGCGCAATCTGGAACATGTTCTGGGTCGCGAAGGCTACGCCATCGCCTCGACCCGCAGCGGGGCGGAAGCCCTGCACTGGCTGGAAGCCCACGAGGCGGAGGTGGCCCTGCGCGGCATCGGCCCCGATCCCGCAGAGGCCCAAAGCTGGCTGCAACAGTGTCGTGGTCTGCAACCGAATCTGGAGGTGGTCTTTCTGATCCATCCGGAAGAGGTGGCCGGACTGGCGCGCATCACCGGGCAGGGCCATTGCCTGTTTTTGGAAAAACCCTGGAAGCTCGCCAGCCTGCGAACGGTGGTCTCCGAAGCCCTGGGACGCAGTCAGAAGGAGCGGCGACTGGCCCTCGACGGCGAGGTCGCAGGGCCGGGTGGCGAAAAATACCGGCTGGTGACGCGGGATCCCGCCATGGAAGCCCTGCTGGCCCAGGCGCGAAAACTGGCGGTGGCCGATCTGCCGGTGCTGATCACCGGGGAGACCGGCACCGGCAAGGAGCTGCTGGCCCGGCTGATTCACGCCACCAGCGCGCGGGGTTCGGGGCCCTTCGTGGCCATCAACTGCGGCGCGTTGAGCGAAGAGCTGGTGGGCAACGAACTCTTCGGCCATGTGCGCGGCGCCTTCACCGGGGCCACCCACAACAAGCCGGGTCTGGTGGAGATGGCCAACCGGGGCACGCTGTTTCTGGATGAAATCGGCGAAATGCCCCCCACCATGCAGGTCAAACTGCTGCGGGTCATCCAGGAGAAGGAGGTCATGCGGGTGGGGGCCCTGCAACCGACGGCGGTGGATGTGCGGGTCATCGCCGCCACCAACCGCTCCATTCAGGAGGAGATCGCGGCGGGCAACTTCCGCAAGGATCTCTATTTCCGCCTCAACGTCTGCCACCTGCACCTGCCCCCCTTGCGGGAGCGGCGTGGCGACGTGGCCCTGCTGGCCCGTCACTTCCTGCGCCATTTCCCCCCGGTGCCCAATCCCAAAGCGGTGGCCCTCAGCCCCGACACCCTGGCCATTCTGGAAGGACACCCCTTTCCCGGCAACGTGCGGGAGTTGAAAAACCTGCTGCAACGCGCCATGGCTTTGGGGGAAGGCCCGGAGATCACCCCCGCCGACCTGCCCGTCGATCTGGTGGGCGCCTCCCCTCCCCTGTTTCAACCCCGAGAGGGCCGCTTTCTCACCCTCGACGAGATGGAACAGGAGTACCTGTTGTGGATCTGCCGCCAGGTGGGCGAAAACCACACCCTGGCCGCGCAACTCCTCGGCATCGACCGCGTCTCCCTGTGGCGACGCCTGAAGAAGATCCGCCGGGAGGTCAACGAGGGACCCGCCCCCGGCGTGCCCACCTCCACCATTCCCCAGTAGCCGTCACTCCCGCCCGACGTCGATTCCCGGCAGTTCCGCCGTGAATAAAGTCAGCAAGAGTCCGATATATTCCGGCCACTCCGGTTCACCCCGCCCGGTCGTTGCATTTGAACAACACCCCAACCCTTCCACGGCGTTGCATGTGCGGACAGAATCCGCATACCAAAATAGTATTTTTAACACAACACGCTGATATCACTATATAATTTAATAAGGCATCCCTGGCAGGGTGGTTGCGTTGTCTATTTTTAACGTCAACGATTCTTACCGGACAGGCAAAACACCATGGCAGAACAATCCCCCTCACCGTTGCAACTACGGCTGCGCACCCTGGCACTCGGCGCTTTGACCCTGGCTCTCTACCTTCTGCTCTTCGCCTACGAAGACCGGGTTCTGGCCATGGCCAGGGAGGGCCGATGGTTCTTCATCCTGCCCATCGCGGTCGCCTTTCTCTTCTCCTTCTTTCACGGCGCCTTCACCAGCGCCTTCTGGGAGATGTTCGGCGTGCGCGCCAAGAACCATGCCAAATAACGATAACCATCAGGAAATACCATGGAAACACTGAATTTCATTGCCCTGGACCCCACCAACATCGCTTTTCTGTTCATCGTCGGTTTCATCGGCGGCATGGTCAGCGGTTTCATCGGCTCCGGCGGGGCCTTCGTCCTCACTCCCGCCATGATGAGCATGGGGGTGCCCGGCATCATCGCCGTGGCCAGCAACATGTGCCACAAGTTCCCCAAAGCCCTGGTCGGGGCCATGAAACGGGCCAAATACGGCCAGGTCGATGTCAAGCTGGGGCTGGTCATGGGTCTTTCCGCCGAAGCGGGAGTCCTCTACGGGGCGGGTCTGCAGGAGTCGATCAAGCAGAACTTCGGCAACGCCGGCTCCAACCTCTACGTCTCCGTGGTCTTCGTGGTGGTGCTGGCCCTGGTGGGCGGTTACGTGATGCGTGACGCCCTGCGCTCCCGCCACGACAGTGGCGATGCCGAAGAAAAAGCCGGCAAGCTGGCTCTCTGGATCCAAAGCATTCACATTCCCGGCACCATGGTCTACTTCCCCAGCATCAAGGCGCGGATTTCCGTGTTGATCACCATTCCGCTGGGCTTCGCCACCGGCCTGCTGGCCGCCACCATCGCGGTGGGCGGTTTCGTGGGGGTGCCCTCCATGATCTACGTCCTGGGCGTGCCCAGCCTGATGGCCTCCGCCACCGAACTGGTGGTGGCCTTCGTCATGGGCCTCGGCGGCACCATCAAGTTCGCCTGGGCCGGTTACGTCGATATCCGCCTGGCCATGATCATTCTGGCCGGTTCTCTCTTCGGCATCCAGTTGGGGGCCATCGGCACCACCTACGTCAAAGCCTACACCATCAAGCTGGTCATGGGCGTGATCATGCTGACCGTGCTCTTCTCCCGCGCTCTGGTCGTTCCGGTCTATCTGGGCGAACTGCAGCTCATCACCCCGCTGGATGCCGTCACCACCACCCTGCTCAAAAACGTCAGCTTCGGCATCATGCTGCTGGCCCTGGTTCTCGGCGCGGGCATCGTGCTGGGGGCCATCATCAA
>JADGAQ010000178.1 GCA_015231925.1 Magnetococcales bacterium | reverse complement strand
CCCAGTTCGAGCCCCGAAAAGAGCCTCATCCGGGGATACCGTATCCCGTCACAGGATGCTCTTGTCGAGTATGTATTTGTGCAGCACCAAAGCGTTCAGGGGAGATGCGGGAATGAAGCGCAGAATGTACTTCTGAAATTCACCCATCTCCTGGCCCGCAACGGAGGTGCAGCGGAAAACATGGGCCTGAATGCGCACCTGCTTGTGGCGCACCGCCGATTTCCCGAAACCTCTGGAACCGGGAACCGTGGTGGAGAGAATGGCGGGAAAGGGATGTTCCGGCAGGGTCACCCGTGTTTCCAGGGAAAAGGCCTCGTCGTTGATGTCGGCAATATCCCCAAGCTCAACCTGACGGGAATCCCCCTGCTCCCCGGTGATCTCCATGATGGCGCGGGTCGGCGATGGCTCAATGCGTTCGTAACGACGCACCTCTTCCGCTTGATGATGCCACATGCGCCGCATCCGCTGGCGCAGCAGTCTGCTCCCCTTGATCAGAGCCCGTTTGGCCAGCATGGCCAAGGCGTAAAAGAAAAAGAAGATATCGGTGTACCACTTCTGTTTGCAACGCACATAATAATTATCAATCAAGGTGCGCATGCGTTTGGGAGCATTGTGGGGCGTAAAGATCTGGGAGTAGCCGATCAATCCGGGCTTGACCTCGAAACGCACGTCGTATCCGGGAATGCCCTTGCACAAGTTCTCGTAGATTTCGGGACGTTCCGGACGCGGTCCCACCAGGCGCATCTCCCCTTTGATCACGTTGATCAACTGGGGCAGCTCGTCCAGGCGGGATTCCCGCAGGAATTTCCCGGTACGGGTTTCGAAGCGGTCTGCCGAGGAGAGTACCCGATCCTGCAACAGGGATTGGGAGCCGGTATTCAGGGTGCGAAACTTGTACATTTTGTAGGGACGTTTGCCGAAGCCGAGTCGCTCGCCGACATAAAAGACGGGTGCGCCGTCGACCAGGCGGATCACCAGGGCAATCAACAGAAAAGCGGGCAAGGCCAGGGAAAAGAAGACCAGCGCGGTCACCGCATCGAAGAGAATGGTCCCGATGGGACCTCCTTCCCGATACCCGCCGAAGTCAAACCATTGCAGAAAAACAGAATTGCCGATTCTCATGGCCACCCAACCTGAAACACCCTTTCCAAAATACGTCGGAGTATGAATGATATCTGAATATAGATAAAAAGGGAAAGATTCCTTTGTTAGGGGGAACGCCCCGTGCGCTCTCCCCCGGCCGGCTGCAGGAACACTCCGTCGGGCGCCACCCCGGTCGGCAAGCGGGGCGGCAGGGCCAGTGAAGCGGTCCCCGCCGGCGCTTTGGGCGCGGCAACCGGCCTGGACGGTGGCGGGCTCGCAGACTTCACGGGTTGAGCGACCGGTTCGGCCTCCGCCACGCTCCACCAGGTGGAGGAACCGCCGGGCGCCGTCTCCGCGTGGCTGTCGGCAACAGGATCCGGTCGCGACAAAACCGGTTTGGCCGAAACCTCCGGCTGGGGAACCGCCGGCACGTTAAGGGGAGAGCTTTCCCCGACAGGGCCTTTCACCGGGGTCTCCGGATTCAATACATACCGCCAGGCAAGCAGCAGGCTGGCCAGGAAACAAGCATAGAGCAAGCCCCGTCCGATCGGAAAGCCACCCCGTTTTCGGGGTGGTTGGTCCGGGAGACTCTGCCGGGAGTCGGACTCGCTGGCGGTAACGGGGCCCTCCATGAGGGGAATGGAGAAGATCACCGGCAAGGCCAGTCCACGTTCGCAATCCTCGGGACGTTTGACGGTCTGATCAAAAAAATGGGTCAGGAAACCCAGGCTGATCCCGGTGAAGAGGGCCACCACGAAGCCCACCGGCACCATGAGGCGAGGGTTGGGGAAGACCGGGTTCGAGGAGGCTTTGGCCGCCGCGACGATCATCACCTGGGAGTAGAGTCCCGCCGCCTCGTTGTTGCTGTTGATGTGAGCCTCTTCACGACGCTTGAAGAAGGTTTCGAAGGAGAGTTCCAGCAACTTCGATTCACGGGTCACCTGATCGGTTTCGAGCTGCAGCTTCTTCAAATCGAGGTTGCGCTGGTCCAGACGGGCCACCTTCTCCTTGAGAAAGCGGATCTTCTCCCGAATGGTGGCCGCCTGGTTCTCCTTGCTGCTCAGGATGGAACTCGCCTCCTTGTGCATGGCACGAAACAGGTTGTTGACCCGGACCTCGATATCCCGGGCCGCCTGGCTCTTCTCCTCGAAAATCTGCAACACGCGGGCCTGCTCCACCAACTGCTCCTCCAGCTTGGCGGAGAGATCCCGAATCACCATGTTTTCCAGAAAGGCGAAGAGGCTGACGCCACCCTTGTTCAGTTCCAGGCGAATCTGTTCCGCATCCCGCTCCGCCTGGATGCGGGAACTCTCCAGGGACTGGAGTTCCCGCAGAAACTCTGACTTGAGCAACAGGTTCTGCTGCAGCTCCAATCCCGGATCGGGCGCACCCACCTGACGGATCAATTCGATGAGCCGCTGCTGTTTCTTGTCGATCTCCTGCATGTATCCCGAAACGCGCTCTTCGAAAAACTGGTTCATCATCTGGGGATGATGCACCGTTTGCCGATAGGTGAGGTACTGGTTCATCAACCGTTCCAGAAGAACCTTGATGCGTTGGGGATCCTTTCCCGTCAGCCGCAATTCGATGACGTTGGAACGGGCCAGAACCTCGATGGCGAGCTGGCTCTTGAAATAGTCGATCAACTCGCTCAAAGCCTGGGCCTTGACTTCCGGGGCGGGCTTCTCCCCCAGGGTCTCTTCGACAAATTTGAGCGCGGTCTGACGCACCACCTCGTTGGAGGTCATGATCTGCACTTCGGAGTAGAGATCCTCCTTGGTGATGGGCTCCACCTTGAGCAGGGTGTTTTCCAGAATCCCCGGATTGCGGTCCAGGTTCTTGCCTTTGACCAGGAAGGCGCCGGTCGCCTCGTACCGGGGGGGCCAGAAGAAGGCCACCACCAGGGTGGCCGCGAAGATGAGGGCGGCAGTTCCCAGAATGAGACGCTTGGTGGAAAAGAGAACGAACAGGAGTTCCCGGACCACATCTTCCTGATTCATGCCACTGCGCGGGGTGGAGTCCATGCCGTATCCCAATGGTTCAGAAGACGCGGTCGCCCTGGTTGAGGCGGCGCAGTTCGTAGGACATGCCCAGGCTGAAACCCCGGAACATCAACATGTTGCCGATCTGCTGGGCCAGATGGGCCGCTGTGGTGACGGGATGCGGCGGCACATAGATGATGTCGTCGGGCATGATCTGGAAAAAGGAGGCTCCCGGTTTCAGTTCGAGGGCATCCTGCAGGGCGATGGCGGTACCCACCATCTTGTCCTCCTTGCGCCGGATGACGATGACCTGATTGCCACGGGCATCCTTGGTCATGCCCCCGGCCAGAACCACCGCCTGGGCCACGGAAACCGGTTTGTCGATCTTGTAGGCCCCTGAACTGGCCACCTCTCCCAGAACGTAGATCAGGGAGCCGGCGTGCTTTTCCAGGAAGAGGTCGATGTGCAGACTTTCGTGAATGGCCGCGTACTTCCGGTTGATATCCTCGTTGACCTCGTTGATGGTCCTCCCGGCCACGAAGACATGGCCGATCATGGGAAAAGTCACCTGCCCGTCGGGACGCACCGTCACCAGACGGCTCAAGCCACGGGAAGAGGTATAGAGATCCTTTTTCATCTCCCGAATCTGCTGCAGAAACTCCGGCACGGTGATGATCACGTTCGGATTGCGCAGGATGCCCTTGTAGCGCTCCTCCAACTCCTGCCGCAATTCGGCCACCGTTTTGCCCCGCACCTCCATCTCCCCCAGATAAGGCAGGGAAATCTTGCCATCCGGACGCACCCGCTGGGTTTCGTTGAGTTCCTTGGCCCCCGGAAAGCGGAATTCCAGGGTATCCTCCTGGGAAATATGGAAGTCCTGCCCCACCATCCAGGTTTTGATGTGGAACAGGACGTCCAGGATATCGCCGGGAGAGATGCGATACTCCGCAAAGCTGGTGAACTCCGGTTTGGCGAAGGAGAAGGCGTGGTGGTCCATGACCACCTCCCCGTTGGTCGGCGCCTCTTCCCTGGAGGAGACGCAAGCGGAAACCATCGGCAGCCCGCACAGAACCGTGACCAGAGGGAAAAGGCGTCCCATGGGATTCATCCGTAAAAAATCCGCGGAATGTAATATTTGCGTTTATTGAGAACCACCCCGAGAAGATTCCCTCCCACCTGGTGGATGTTCTCCCGCAGCAACTCGATCATGGCTTTTTTGGTCCGTTCGCATTGAATGACCATCAGGGTGGCGTCGAACCAGGGGGCCAACAGGGCGGCGTCGGAGGAGACGAAGAACCCCGGTCCGTCCAATACCACGCAGTCGCAGGAAGCCATCAGGGCGGCAACCTCCTCCTTGAGCTTTTCGGAACCCATGTTGGTGATGCCCAGACCGTTTTCCGCACCGTGACTCATGACCCGGAGATTTTCATGCCCGGTGGCATGTACCACCTGCTCCAGGCTGGCCTCTCCGGCCAGGAACTGCACCAGTCCCGGCCCGACCGGCAGTTCGAAAAGGCGATGCAGACAGGGAGCGGCATGATTGCCATCCACCAGCAGCACCTTGACCTGCCCCTCGGTGGCCAGGGAATAGGCGGTGGAGATGGCCGCGGTGGTCTTGCCGTCCCCGGAACGGGGTGAGGTGAAAAAGAGGGAGCGAACGGACCGACCCTGCGCAGCCGTCAAGATCTTGCCCTGCAGGCGCGACAGTTCTCGATTGCGCAAAAAAGGTTGCATTCTGTCGGACAAGCGTCCCATTCTAGCTTCAAGCTCCCTCAAACAACCTGCGCCGCCATCTGGACATGGCTCCCTGCCTTGCTTTAAGCATGCCTTGTGCCACAACTCCGGAGGCGAACATGTCAAATAATCTGGAAGGTCGGAGAGTTCTCTTTCTGATTGCGATCCTCGCCCTGGTCGGGTTCGCCGTGGGGGGATCAACCCTGTGGATCCTCTACGAGACCTCCCTCGTACAGACCAGAATGCGCCTGGCGGAAACCGTGCAGAGCCGGGCCCGGCTCATCGAGGCCATCGCCCAGCAAAAGATGATTCAGTTGCGGCAATACCACCTTCCCGATGACCCGGAACAGATTCTGGTCCAAACCCTGTTGCTGTTGCGCCAGGCCCAGGAAGAGTTTCCGGGCCTGGGGGAAACCGGCGAATTCGTTCTGGGACGGCGCGAGGGCGACCAACTCGTCTTCCTGCTGCACCGCCGACACGACCGGGGGGACGAGCCGATTCCGGTTCCTTATGATTCGGAGTTGGCGGTTCCCATGCGGCTGGCGGTGGAAGGCCACTCCGGGTCGATCATCGGCGCCGATTACCGCAACGAAATCGTCCTGGCGGCCCACGAACCGCTCAAACGGCTCAACGTGGGCATCGTCGCCAAAATCGACATGGCCGAAATCCGCCAGCCGTACCTGAAAGCAGGCGGCATCGCCCTGCTGGTCGGTCTGCTGGTCATTTTCACCGGGGGTTGGTTTTTCCTCCGCATCAGCGAGCCCATGCTGCGCCAGATTCAGGAGACGGAACTGCTCAAGGAAAATCAAAGGCTGCTTGACTCGGCTCGCCAGGCCTTGCAGGAAAAGGCTGTCTATCTGGACAACATCCTGCGCACCGCCACGGATATGGCCATCGTGGCCACGGATTTGAACTATATAATCAAATATTTCAATCCGACTGCAGAAGCCTTTTATTCCCTCTTCGCCACGACCGCCATAGGCCGTCCCCTTCAGGCGATCCACCGGGAGAGAAACGTCGATCCCGATCGGTTTCAATCCGGCATGGATGCGGTCCGGGAACGGGGAGAACACCGCTACGAGGTTCGCGACACCCGGGAAGGCCGGGAACGGATCATCGAATCCAGGGTTTCGGCGATTACCGACACCTTCGGCGTCATCGTCGGGTATGTCCTCATGGCCCGCGATGTCACCACCGCGCGCAAGGACCAGGAAGAGGCGCGGCGTGCGGCGCGCCGCTACCGCATGCTTTTCGAAACCGCCAACGACGCCATTCTGGTGGCCCACGCCGAAACCGGCCTCATCGTGGAGGCGAATCAAATGGCGGCCACCCTTCTGCAAAGACCCCTTCACGAAATCATCGGGCAGCATCAAACCCAGCTCCACCCCCCCGAAGAGCGGGACCGTTACGCCGAACTCTTCCGGGAACATGTCCAGGGAGGGCGGGACACGGTGGAGAACGTGCATGTGGTTCGCCCCGACGGCAGCCGGGTACCGGTGGACATCCGGGCAGCGGTCACCGACCTGGGGGATATGCCGGTGATTCTCGGCATCTTCCGGGATGTCACCCAGAGGGAACAGGCCGAAGAAGCCTTGCAAAATATCAATCACGAACTGGAAAGCCGCGTGCTGCAGCGTACCCGGGAGCTGGAACGTTCCAATCGCGACCTGCAGCAGTTCGCCTACGTCGCCTCCCACGACCTGCAGGAACCGCTGCGACTGGTGACCGGATACGTGCAACTCCTGGAGAAGCGCTATTCCGGCGCCCTGGACGAAAAAGCCACGAAATACATCGCCTACGTGGTGGACGGGGTTCGCTACATGAGCGATTTGATCAACAGCCTGCTGGCCTACTCCCGACTGGAAACCCAGGGAGATACCTTTACCACCTTCGAAGGTGAAAAGGCGCTGCATCGGGCTTTGCATTTCCAAAGCCGGGTCATCGCCTCCACCCAGGCCAGCGTCAGCCAGGATCCCCTGCCGACGATCACCGGGGACGAATCCCAGATGGTGCAACTCTTCCAGAATCTGCTGGCCAATGCCCTCAAGTTCCGGGGGGAATCCCCACCCCTCATTCACATCGGCTGCAGACAGGACGGGGATTGCTGGCACTTCACCGTGCGCGACAACGGCATCGGCATCGAGCCCCAGTATCTGGAGCGCATCTTCACCATTTTTCAGAAGCTGCACGCCCGCTCCCGCTACGAGGGAACGGGAATCGGTCTGGCTCTGTGCAAACGCATCGTCGAACGGCACGGGGGACAAATCTGGGCGGAATCGACTCTCGGCGAAGGCAGCACCTTCCACTTCACCCTGCCCACCCGGCCCGGAACGCTGCATTCTTGATGGATAATATCGGCAAAAGTGTGTTACCCTTTTTCGCGAAATGAAAAATTACCATTTTGCCCGGGGGGAAAAATCCTGCGGCAAGGGAGAGGCGAACCATGGAAACCAGCCTTGGGCAGCCCATTGAACTGCTTTTGGTGGAAGACAGCCCCGGTGATGTCGATCTGACTCGCGAAGCCCTGGCGGACAGCCGCATCGCCAACCGGCTGCATGTGGTGGAAGACGGGGAACAGGCCATCGATTTCCTGGAAAAGCGCGGGCGCTTCGCCTCGGCGGTAAGACCGGATCTGGTGCTGCTGGATCTCAATCTGCCGCGCAAGGACGGGCGGGAGGTGCTGCAATACATCAAACGGAATCCCGATCTGGCCACCATTCCCATCGTCATTCTGACCACCTCCAGGGCTGAAGAGGATATCCTCAAGACCTACGAACTGCATGCGAACTGCTATATCACCAAACCGGTCGATATCGATCAGTTCTTCTCGGTCATCAAATCGATCGAGGATTTCTGGCTGACGGTGGTCAAATTACCCCGCAAGATCACTGCACCGTGACACGGAACAGAGAAAGCGGCCCCATGGGCAACCCGGTGATACAAGCGCTGCTGATCGAGGACGACGCCCCTTTTGCCGAACTCCTGCAAATCTGGCTGGAGGACGAAATGGCCAAAGGGCGCGGTTTCAGCCTGGGGGCCTCCATCCGGCTGCATCCCGTGGGCACCATGGCCGAAGCCCGTCAGGTCATGGAACACGGCTCGTACCAGGTCATTCTGGCAGATCTGAACCTGCCGGATTCCAAGGGGTTGGCCACCTGCGAACCCTGGCTGAAACAGCCCTGCCAAACCCCGGTGATCGTCCTGTCCAACCTGGATGACGAATCGCTGGCCATGCAGGCGGTGCGCCTGGGAGCCCAGGACTATCTGGTCAAGAGCCTGCTGGACGGACACCTTCTGCTGCGAGCCATTCGCTACGCCATCGAACGTCATCGCCTTCAGGCGGAACTGGATCAAAACCGGGAAGAACAGCGGCGCAAACGGGAACAGGAGACCATGGAACGCCTGGGAGGACGCGCGGAAACCGCCGTCAGCGCCCAAGCCCTGGGAGTGCGCAGCCTGGACAGCAGCGCCCCGGAAACGTTCACCCGCCTCGCCGGTATGCTGACCCTCCTCCTGGAACAGTCCCTGGAAATGCGTACCCACAAAGTGATTCACCATGTCTCCAAAAACCTGAAAGAACTGGCAAGAGAGCTGGGGTTTCTGAAATGCGGCCCCCGGGACGTGGTGGCCCTCTATCGCGAAGCGCGTCTGCGCCTGGAACAACCCGGCAACACCGCCCGCAACGAGGTCATTCACGAGGAGGGACGCTACCTGGCCTTCGAATTGATGGGACATCTGGTATCCTGCTACCGTCCCTATGCCTTGGGGAATACCCAGCGGGAATCCAGCCCTCCTTTCCTCCAACCGGATGGCCATCCACACCCTGGAACGCCGATTCCATGAGGATAATCGCATG
>JADGAQ010000177.1 GCA_015231925.1 Magnetococcales bacterium | reverse complement strand
GGCGCTGCCCTGGACCCGTCGGGGGGGATAATCCCCCCCGAACCCCCGTTATATCTGACTGATGAGTTCAGGAGCAGGTTTCCCCGCCTTTTTCCATCTGACCCAGGGTCCAGAAAATCCGGTCCTCCCCGGTGGGGGTATGCACCAGGCTGAAGCGGCAGGAGACGCAGACCCCGTGGCCCTGACCGGTGCGCAAGGGCAGCGTGACCTGATTGAGGGTGCCGCAACTGTCCAGCAGGGTGGCAATGGCCGACCAGACGCCGCCGTCGACGGCCAGGGGCCGGATCGAACGTCCCACCCACTCCGCCTCTTCCAGCTCCAGCAGACGCGCCGCCTTGCGATTGAGCGCCAGCAGACGGTGATCCCCGCCGGGCTCGAACCAGAGGGCCGGTTCGGTGATGTCTTCGGGGTTGAGCACCGCCTGATGGGTACGTACCGAATGGCCCATCTGACGCAACAGATCGGTCTGGGTCAACAGGCCCACCAGACGGCCTTCGTCATCCACCACCGGCAGCCGGCGATGTCCGGCGCGCAGAAAGAGGTCGAGGGCGTCCAGGAGATTCTGCTGGGCGTTGATGGTGAGTGGAGCCAGGGTCATGAAGGACTCCACCGGCATGTCGGGATGCCAGTCGGGCCGCAGACGGCAGCGCAGGGCGTCCCCTTCCGTGACCACGCCGAGGCAGCGATCGGTGTCTCCGACCAGAACGCAGCCGCGATGCCAATGGACGATACGGGCGGCCACCTCGTCGAAGGTGATGGGCGGGGTGACCAGAGGGGCCTCTTCGGTGAGGAGGTCGATGACCCGATAGTGAGCCAGCAGGGTGGTGCGGGGCAGGGAGGAGAGGATCTGTTTCTCCATGATGCCGCCGGAGAGGATTTCGTCTTCGTTGAGTACCGGGAAGCGGCGGATGCGACGCAGATTGTAGAGGCGCAGCAGCTCCTGGCAGGGGGTGTCCTCGTGAACCGCCAGGGGGGCGGAGAGGGTGAGATCCGACAGATGGGTCCGGTCGAGATCGAAACCCTTGATCACCCAGCGCAGCAGGTCGAATTCGGTCACCAGTCCCATGGGGGACATCTTGTCGAGGACCACGGCGAAACCGGGTCGCTGACGAACCAGGGCGCGCAGCACCTCCATGAGGCTGGCGCCGGGGTTGAGGGTGGCGATATTGGGAAACATGCAATCGCGAACGATATTCATAAGCGCTTTCAAGGTGGATCTTCTGGAAGGGCCCTTTTTCAGGCATTATGGGGCAAAGGCGCGTGGCTGTCCTGGATTTTTTCGGGTCTTTGGTCGAAGGTAGTGTGAACGGGGACGGTTTGGCGAAAGGGAGCGGTGAAGGGCATGGACTGGATGGTGACGATGGCCCGGAAGACCATGCGTCTGGAAGCGGAAGCCATACTGGCCATGGCGGAGCGGCTGGATGGGGATTTTGTCCGGGCGGTGGAGCTGTTGCGCGATTGCCGGGGCCGGGTGGTGGTCACGGGCATGGGCAAGTCGGGGCTGATCGGCAAGAAGCTGGCGGCGACGCTGGCCAGTACGGGAACGCCGGCGTTGTTTCTGCATCCGGCGGAGGGCAGCCACGGGGATCTGGGCATGGTGACCACCCAGGATTGTCTGGTGGCGGTCTCCAACAGCGGGGAGACGACGGAAGTGGTGGCCCTGCTGCCGGTGATCAAAAGGCTGGGCATTCCCCTGGTGAGTCTGTTGGGCAGACGGGATTCGACACTGGGCCGGCAAAGCGACGTGGTGCTGGATGTGGCCGTGGGTCAGGAGGCGTGCCCTTTGGGACTGGCTCCCACCTGTTCGACCACGGCGGCGCTGGCCATGGGGGATGCCCTGGCGGTGGTGCTGCTGGAGGCGCGTGGTTTCGGTCCGGAGCAGTTTGCCCTGCTGCATCCGGGGGGCAGTCTGGGCAGGCGGTTGTTGTGGACGGTGGGGGATCTCATGCACACCGGAGCGGCCATTCCCCTGGTTGCGGAGACTACCGACATGCAGCGGGTCATTCTCGAAATGACGGCCAAGCGTTTCGGCATGACGGGTGTGACCAGCGAAACGGGGCGGTTGACGGGCATCATCACCGACGGGGATCTGCGCCGTCTCCTGGAACGGGGCGAACCCTTCCTGACCCGCAGCGCCGGAGAGGTGATGACCCGCAATCCCCGGCATATCGCCGTCTCCTCTCTGGCGGCGGAGGCGGTGCGCCGCATGCAGGAGGCCAAGATCACCAGCCTCTTTTGTCTGGAGGGGGAAAAACTGGTGGGGGTGATCCATTTGCATGATCTGCTCAAAGCGGGGGTGGTATGATGCGGGCCGATCTTTCCCGTAAACCCTGGCTGTGGGATGATGCCTGCCGGGAAAAGGCCCGGCTCCTCCGGGTCGTGGCCCTGGATGTGGACGGGGTGATGACCGACGGGGGCATCTTCCTGTCGGATGGCGGGGAGGAGAGCAAACGGTTTTATGTCCGGGATGGCATGGGCATTCGTCTGTTGCGGGAATCGGGCCTCGTCGTCGGTCTGGTGACGGCGCGCCTCTCCGCTCTGGTGGAGCGGCGGGCCAGGGAACTGGGACTGGCTTTCTGGCATCAGGGCATCGGGGATAAGTGGGCGGTCCTCTCCCGGGAGCTGGAGGAGCGGGGGATAGCCGCCGAGCACTGTGCTTTCATGGGGGACGATCTGGTGGATTTGCCCGTTCTGACCCGGGTGGGTCTGGCTGCGGCTCCCGCCGATGCCGCTGCGGAGGTTGTGGCCCGGGTGCATTGGGTGTCGGGCCGCCGTGGCGGGCGGGGGGCCGTCAGGGAACTGGCGGAACATATCCTGCGTGCCAGAGGGGAGTGGGACGGCCTTGTCGCACGTTGGGAAAACGGGGTGGGATCGGCATGAGAGGATCGATCAAGCATCTGTTTTTGTTGCTGGCCGTCGGATCGGCTGGAATTCTTGCATGGAACTTGCAAAATAAACCGATTGCGAGTATTCCAGAGAAGCAGGAGATGGCCGCCGCTGTCGCCCCCGCCGTCAGTACCGGGATCCATCTGGTGCAGTACGAAGGCGAACGCATCCGCTGGGAGATGAAAACCCCGGAGACGGTACGGGAACAGGAGGGCTGGAATCGGGTGCAGGCTCCCCGATTGACCCTGTTTCAGGGCCAGGCCTTCGAACCGGTTTGGGTGGCGGCCCAGGGAGGCCGGGTCAATACCTTTACCCGGGAGATGGAGTTCCAGGACGGGGTGGAAGTGACCACAAATCAGGGACATCGCCTGTCGACGGAGCTGTTGCGGTTTGATCCGGAAAAGCGCATGTTATACACGGATCAGCCTTTCCGGATGGTGAGCGAGGCATTGCGCGTTTCGGGAGTCGGATTCCGGCTCTTTCAAGAGAGAAGACGTTTGGAGATACTGCAGAAGGTGCATCTGTCCGTTCCGGGTGGGCTGAAGGCGATGACAGGATGAAGCGATTGTGGGGCTGGATTCTGGTCTTGGGGTGGTGTCTGGCGCCGTTGCCGGGATGGAGCGCGGCGGCGGAGCCGTTGGAGGTGACCTCCGACCGTCTCGACTTTGACGAAAAACAGCAGGTGGCGGTTTTCAAGGGACATGTCAAAGCCCGTGAAGGGGAGATGACCATGACCTCGGAACGCCTGACCGTGCGTTACGGCCAGGGCGGCAAGGAGGGCAAAGGCGCCCGCATCCGGCAACTGGAAGCGGAGGGCAACGTGGTGCTGCTTCAGGGCGAGCATCGCGGTCGGGCCGAGACGGTGGTCTACGATCTGGAAAAACGCACCCTGGAAATGATCGGCAAGCGCAACAACGCCGTGGTCGAGAAGGACAAGGACCGTTTGGAAGGCGGCAATATTCTGGTGCGGTTGGGGCCGAACGGTCAGGTGCTGAACATGGCGGTGAAGGGAAGTGAAGGCAGCCGGGTTTCGGCGCGCATCACCCCCCCGGCGACGCCGGAAAAACCCTGAACATGGGGGAAGAGGCGGCGATTCGGCAAACCTCCGGAGAGGACGTTCTCCATCGGCCCCGTTTGGAGGCGCGGCAGATCACCAAGCGTTTCCGGGGTCGGCAGGTGGTGACGGAGGTCAGTCTCTCGGTGGAACCGGGAGAGGTGGTCGGGCTGTTGGGGCCCAACGGGGCGGGCAAGACCACGACCTTTTACATCATGGCGGGTTTGGTGGGGCCCGATGCGGGCTCCATCTGGCTCGACGGACGGGAGATCACCCGGGAGCCGGTCTATCGGCGGGCCCGGGCGGGCATCTCCTATCTGCCCCAGGAACCGTCGGTCTTTCGCAAGATGACGGTGCGGGACAACATCCTGGCCATTCTGGAAGCCCAGCCCCTGAGTCGAGGCGCCCGTCTGGCCAAGCTGGAGCAGTTGCTGACCGAACTGGGGGTGGCCCATCTGGCGCGCACTCCCGGCATGGCGCTTTCGGGAGGGGAGCGCCGGCGGGTGGAAGTGGCGCGGGCCCTGGCCATCGAACCCCGCTTCATTCTGCTCGATGAGCCGTTTGCGGGAGTCGATCCACTGGCTGTCGGAGACATCCAGGATATCGTGCTCCACCTGAGAGAAAGAGAGATCGGCATTCTCATCACCGATCACAACGTGCGGGAAACCTTGGGAATCTGCGACCGCGCCTATATCCTGGCGGAAGGGCGGGTTCTGGCGGAAGGCGAACCGGCCCGAATCGTCGAGGAGAGCGAGGTCAGGCGTCTCTACCTGGGGGATCGGTTCAAACTGGAGTAGGCAAGGTTGGATCCGGGACCCAGGGAAGTTCCCGGAAAAAGGATATCCGCAACCAGCAACTGCAAGGGATTGTCATGGCGCTTGGTCTGGAACTGAAACTACGGATGGGGTTGCAACTGGTGATGACACCCCAGTTGCAGATGGCGATCCGCCTGTTGCAGATGTCCAGTCTGGAGCTGGAGGAGTATCTCCAGGAGGAGCTGGAACGCAACCCGCTGCTGGATCGCGAAGAAGAGGGCGGCGACGACGACTATTCCGGGGAGGAGCGCCCGGAGCTGAGTCGTTCCACCCGTGATGAACACGAAGAGAGCGAATCCTTCGGCGAGATAGGGGATCTGGGCGATCTCGGGGATCTGGGCGATTTCAGCGACCTGCCCCTGGGAGAGATGGATGTTCGCGACCAGGGCGCCATGGAGTTGAGCAGCGAGCTGCCGGTGGATGCCAACTGGACCGACATCTACGGCGACAATATCGGCACCTCTTCCGGCGAGCCCCCTTCCGAAGCGCCTCCCCTGGAAAACACCCTGGCCCGCACCGACTCCCTGGCGGACCATCTGATCTGGCAACTCGGTCTTTCGGCGGTAAGCGAGCGGGAGCGCGTGCTGGGCATGCTGCTCATCGACGCCATCGACGACAACGGTTACCTGACCGTCGATCTGCAGAGCCTGGCCGATATCCACAGTGCCACGCTGGACGAGATGGAGGACGTGCTGATTCTGGTGCAGTCCTTCGAGCCGTCGGGTGTGGCGGCCCGCTCCCTGAAGGAGTGTCTGCTGCTGCAGCTCAAGAACCGGGGTATTTGCCGGTACCCGTATGCCGATCTGCTCGACCATCTGGACGATTTGGGTCGCCGCGACTTTCGCAAGCTGGGCCGGTTGCTGCGCCTGAACGAAGACGATCTGGCGGAGGCGGTGGAGGTCATCCAGTCCCTCAATCCCAAGCCGGGACTGGCCTTCGGCAGCGAGCAGGTGGGGTATGTGGCCCCGGATGTCTATGTGCGCAAGCGCGACGGGGAGTGGGTGGTGGAGATCAACCCCGATACGGTGCCCCGGTTGCGGCTCAATCGCTATTACCAGGATTCCATGTCCAGGGAGATGTCCCCCCAGGAAAAACGCTTTCTGTTGGAAAACGCCCGTTCCGCCCAGTGGTTGATCAAGAGCCTGGAACAGCGTTCCAGCACCATCTATCGCGTGGCCGAGAGCATCGTGCGCTTTCAGAAGGATTTTCTGGAGTTGGGTCAGGAGTACCTCAAGCCGCTGATCCTGAAAGACGTGGCCGACGACATCGGGGTGCATGAATCGACCGCCTCCCGGGTGACCAGCAACAAGTACATGCACACCCCCCGCGGCATTTTCGAGCTGAAATATTTCTTCTCCTCTTCCCTGGCTTCTCCCGATTCCGGGGAATCTCACAGCTCGGAAGCGGTCAAATATAAAATAAGGAAGCTGGTGGACGCCGAACCGCCGAAACGTCCCTACTCCGACGAAAAGCTGGCCCAGTTGCTGAAGGATCAGGGCATTCAGGTGGCGCGGCGCACCGTGGCCAAGTACCGTGAAGCCCTGGGTATCGCCTCTTCCTCACGACGCAAGCAGTTGGCTCCTGTTAAGTGATTGTTGGGTCATGATGGAAACCTCGAACACCATCGAACATCTGATCCTGGTGACCGGCCTCTCGGGGGCCGGGAAATCCAGCGCATTGAAGTACCTGGAAGACCTGGGGTTTTTCTGGGTCGACAACCTCCCGTTGAGCCTGATTCCCGCTTTTCTGAGCACCCTGGTGCAAAACGGCGGCGAGCGCATGCGGCGCATGGCCATCGGGATTCACATCCGGGAGCAGGGTTGCCTGGAAAGCATGGCCAGTCTGCGTCAGCAGATGTCGCTGGTGGCGCAGCGGGTGGAGATCCTCTTTCTGGAGGCCGATTTCGACCGTCTCCTGACCCGTTATCGGGAGACGCGGCGCCGCCATCCCCTGGCGATGGAGGGCACGGTTCAGGAAGCCATCGCCCAGGAGGCGGCCCATCTGGAGCGCTTGCGGGCCATGGCCGACCTGGTCATCGACACCTCTTCCCTGACCGTGGGAGAGCTCAAGGCGCGCCTCGACCAGCTTTATCATCTGGACGAGGCCTCGGATCTGCGCATCATCATTCGTTCCTTCGGCTTCAAATACGGCAGCAGCACCGACGCCGACATGGTGTTGGACGGCCGTTTCCTGGCCAATCCCCATTACGACCCGAAATTGCGTCCCCTTACCGGGCTTGATGACGACGTCAAAGCCTTTTTGGAGAAAGAGGGGGAGGCGGTGGAATTTCTGGACCGTTTGGGCAATTTGTTCGACTATCTGGTGCCCCGCTATCGGCGGGAAAAGAAACGTTATTTCACCGTCGATATCGGTTGTACGGGAGGCCGCCACCGCTCCGTATTCCTGGTGGAGGGCCTGGCGGATCGGTTACGGACACAGGGCTATCATGTCCTGGTGCGACACCGCGATGTGGGCCGATGCAGCACCGAAGAGTTCGAGCGCTAGCATTCGGCGGCCGGATCATTGTCTACTCATAACTGTGAGGATCATCACATGGCTCGCGACTATTTGTTTACCTCGGAATCGGTTTCGGAAGGACATCCCGACAAGATTGCCGACCAGATTTCCGATTCGGTTCTTGATGCGATTCTCGCCCAGGATCCCCGGGGACGGGTGGCCTGCGAGACGTTGATCAAAACGGGTTTCATCGTCATTGCCGGCGAGATCACCACCACGGCGCTGGTGGATTACGCCGCGGCGGCTCGCCGGGCGGTGCGGGAGGTGGGTTACACCTCGTCGGTCATGGGTTTCGACGCCGACTCCTGCGGTGTGCTGGTGGCTTTGGACAAGCAGTCCCCGGACATTGCCCAGGGGGTCAACGAGGGTCAGGGTCTGGATCTGGAGCAGGGGGCCGGGGATCAGGGGCTGATGTTCGGTTTCGCCTGTGACGAAACGCCTCAATTGATGCCGGCGCCGATCTTTTATGCCCATCGTTTGATGGAACGGCAGGCCAAGGTGCGCAAGAACGGGCAGTTGGCCTGGCTGCGACCGGACGCCAAGTCCCAGGTGACCATTCGTTACGAGGAGGGCAACCCCGCCGCCATCGAAACCGTGGTGATCTCCACCCAGCATGATCCCGAGATCACCCACAAGGCGTTGGAGGAAGCGGTCATCGAAGAGATCATCAAACCCATCCTGCCTGCAGAGCTGGTGCGTGGCAAGGTGAACTATCTGATCAATCCCACGGGGCGGTTCGTCATCGGCGGGCCGGTGGGCGACTGTGGCGTGACCGGGCGCAAGATCATCGTGGACACCTACGGTGGTGCGGGTTCTCATGGTGGTGGGGCCTTCTCCGGCAAGGATCCTTCCAAGGTGGACCGTTCTTCGGCGTACATGGGGCGTTATGTGGCCAAGAACATCGTCAAGGCGGGCCTGGCCCGGCGGGCGGAGGTTCAGGTGGCTTATGCCATCGGGGTGGCCCGGCCGGTTTCCATGATGGTGAAGACCTTCGGCACCGGGGTTGTGGATGATGCGGTGATCGAGAAGCTGGTGGCCGACCATTTCGATCTGCGTCCCAAGGCCATCATTCAACACTTGAATCTGTTGCGTCCCATCTATTTCCAGACGGCGGCCTACGGCCATTTCGGGCGGGAGTTGCCGGACTTCACCTGGGAGCGCACCGACAAGGCGGATGCCTTGCGGCAGGCTGCCGGGCTGTAAAAATACGGGGGTCCGGGGGGATTATCCCCCCCAGGCCCTCGTATGATGTATTACTATCCTCAAGAATCTGCGCGGGCCGCGCAGATTTTCTGAAAAGAGGGAGTTGCAGAACTCCCCCTGGACAAACAGTGATATATTTAAATCATTTGACTTTCAGTATTTTATATTTTAAGTATCAAAAAAAGGAAATGTTCTGTCCTTTGAATTTTCAGTTGTAATAT
>JADGAQ010000176.1 GCA_015231925.1 Magnetococcales bacterium | reverse complement strand
TCGGGGCGCCGCCCCGAACCCCGCCGGGGGGGATAATCCCCCCCGGACCCCCGTAGGAATCACACTTCGAAATGCTGCCCCTCTTTCGGTGCCTCGCAGAGACAATCCGAATCCATGGCCGACAACACGCTCCGCGCCTCCTCCAGCTTGGCGGCAATGGCGGTGTCGTCCTGGTCCGGATCGTGATGGAAAAGATGCAGGGCCCCCACACCGGCCCGATGCGCCAGACGCGCCACCTCGGTCACGGAGGAGTGCCCCCAGAGATGCCGTTTGGCGTACTCCTCCTCGGTGTAGGTGGTATCCGAAATCAGCACGTCGCAGCCCCGCACGAACTCCGCCAGACGTTCCATGTAACGGGCGTTGTAATGGGCATGATCCCGAGGCAGAAGCTCGTGGTCGGTGAGGTAAACGATGCTGCGGCCATGATAGCTCACCCGGTAGCCCAGACAGTTGCCCGGATGGTTGAGCAACATGGTGCGCACCGTGGTATCCCCGAAGGAGAGGGTCTCCTCCTTGAGATTGTGGAAATAGACCCTGGCGCTGAAGGCTTTGATCTGAATGGGGAAATAGACCCCGTCCATCTGGGCGGAGATCAGCTCCCGCATGGAGACATCCCCGTGGGAGGCCCCGAGAATCTCGAACTCGTTGCCCGCTACATAAAGCGGGGCGAAAAAGGGCAAGGCGTTGATGTGGTCCCAATGGGGATGCGAAATGAAAATACGCGCCTTGAAACCCCGGTGTTTGGCTTGCATCAGATGGCTGCCCAGATTCTTGATGCCCGAACCGGCGTCGAAGATGAAATAGTTGCCGTCGGGCAAACGCATGGTCACGCAGGAGGTATTGCCGCCGTAGATCAGCGAGCTGGGCCCCGGAACCGGCAGGGTGCCCCGCACCCCCCAGTAGGTCAGATCCACATGCTCCGCCAGAATGGCCGTCACCTGCTCGACGAAAAGATCCGCGCGGATGGGCTTGGTCAGGAAACCGTCCGCGCCGAGGGCGAAAACCCGCTGCCGGTCGAACTCGTAGGCCTTCATGGAGAGGACGATGACCTTGAGCCGGGGCATGCTCGGATCCCCGCACAAACGGTGGCACAGATCGAACCCGTCCATGTCCGGCATCATCAGGTCCACGATCAAACAGTCGGGCGCCGCTTCCCGGACCTGGGCCAGGGCCTCCAGACCGGAGGAAAAGGTCGTGACCCGATGTCCCGCCCCCCGCAGCAGCTCGGCCAGGACGGTGAGCAGCTCCGTATCGTCATCGATAAGGAAAAAGTTCAGGGCTCCCTCGACGGTCGGCATCGGCTTGTGTCTCTCGGCAGGGCAATGGCCCGACCTTTCAGGTCGGTAGCCGGATGGATCAATTTCTTAATGTACGTTTACTCTTTCATCGTCTTCCGCGCAACCCCAGCCAAAGTTAGAAGAGGATGACATGAGACGGGGTGCGTCCTGAAGCGATTCCTGATAGAATGTTCCCGTTTCGCTGCCGTGGTCCGGGCGGGAGCGAAAAGGGTGGTTTCACCCTGGCCCTGGGGGCTTTCACGCCGGGATGTGGAAGAGTTAGGCACGTGACGACGGCTGACAGAGAGGACGGGTTGGTTCCCGTCAATATCGAAGAAGAGATGGAGCGCTCCTACCTCGATTACGCCATGAGCGTGATCGTGGGCCGGGCCCTCCCGGATGTGCGCGACGGACTGAAACCGGTGCATCGGCGGGTGCTGTTCGCCATGCAGGAACTGGGCAACGACTGGAATCGCCCCTACAAAAAGTCGGCCCGCGTCGTCGGCGATGTCATCGGTAAATACCATCCCCACGGGGATGTCGCCGTTTACGACACCATCGTGCGCATGGCCCAGGACTTCTCCATGCGCTACATGCTGGTGGACGGTCAGGGCAACTTCGGCTCCGTCGACGGCGACGCCGCCGCCGCCATGCGGTACACCGAAGTGCGCATGACCCGTCTGGCCCACGAAGTGCTGGCCGATCTCGACAAGGAGACCGTGCCCTTCGGCCCCAACTACGACGGCTCCCTGACCGAACCCCTGGTGCTGCCCTGCCGCTTCCCCAACCTGCTGGTTAACGGCTCCTCGGGCATCGCCGTGGGCATGGCCACCAATATCCCGCCCCATAACCTGGGCGAGGTCATCGACGCCACCTGCGCCCTCATCGACTCCCCCGACCTCACCGTGCGCGAGTTGATGCGCTTCGTACCCGGCCCCGACTTCCCCACCGGCGGCAGTATTCACGGCATCGGCGGCATCTTTTCCGCCTACGAAAACGGGCGCGGCAGCCTGGTGGTGCGCGCCACCACCCGCACCGAATCCAACAAGGACGGACGCGAAACCATCATCGTCGAAGAACTCCCCTACCAGGTCAACAAGGCCCGACTGGTGGAACGCATCGCCGAGTTGGTGCGCGAAAAGAAGGTCACCGGCATCTCCGATCTGCGCGACGAGTCGAACCGGCAGGGCATGCGCATCGTCATCGAGATCAAACGCGACTCCGCCGCCGACGTGGTGCTGAACCAGCTTTACAAACACACCCCGATGCAGACCACCTTCGGCATCAACAGTCTGGCCCTGGTCGGCGGGCGACCCCAGGTGCTGGGCATCAAGGCCATGCTGGAGGCCTTCATCAACCATCGCCGCGAAGTGGTCACCCGGCGCACCCTCTTCGAACTCTTCAAGGCGCAGAAACGCGCCCATATTTTGGAAGGTCTGGCGGTCGCCCTGGCCAACATCGACGAGATCATCGAACTGATCCGTCGCTCCCCCGGCCCCGGCGAAGCCAGGGAGGCCCTGGTGGCCCGTTTATGGGAACGGGGCCCGGTGGAAGCCATGCTGCTGGCCGCCGCCAGCGCCGGTCCCCTGGAGCAGGCCGGCGAAATCGCCTCCCCGCAGTTCGTGGAGGGCGGCTACCGCCTCACGGAAATCCAGGCACAGGCCATTCTCGATCTGCGCCTGCACCGCCTCACCGGCCTGGAACAGGACAAAATCCACGGCGAATTCGCCGAAATCCTGGGGGAAATCTCCGGTTTGAAGGCCATTCTGGCCTCGGATTCCCGTTTGATGGAGGTCATTCGCACCGAACTGCAGGTCATTCGCGAGGCCTACGCCGACAAGCGGCGCACCCGCATCGTGGAAGATGTCTCCGACTTCTCCCTGGCCGACCTCATCACCGAGGAGGCCATGGTGGTCACGGTGAGCCATGCGGGCTACATCAAGCGGCAGCCTTCCGCCGACTATCAGGCCCAGCGCCGGGGCGGCAAGGGCAAAAGCGCCACCGGCATGCGTGAAGAGGATTTCCTGGAACAACTCTTCGTGGCTTCGACCCACGACACCATCTTCTGTTTCACCGATCGGGGCCGGGTCTTCCGCCTCAAGGTCTACGAAATTCCCCAGGCCAGCCGCATCGCCCGCGGCAAGGCGCTGGTCAATCTGATCCCCCTGGAAGCGGGCGAAAAGGTGCGTCAGATCATGCCCATGGCCGTTCCGGCCAACGAGGTGGGCAACTGGGATCTGATCTTCGCCAGCCGCAAGGGATTGGTGAAAAAAACCGCTTTGGTGCATTACGCCAACATCCGCTCCAACGGGCTGAAGGCCATTCTGCTGATGCCCGATGACGATCTGATCGGCGTGGCCCTGCTGCCCGGCCAGCCCGGCGAGGCGGAAGTCCCCGCCGACGAGGAGGGCGGCGAGGAACTGGCGGGAGACGAGGCGGAACTGGAGGTGGTCGAAAGCGAAGAAGTCGAAGGCGGCGCGGAGGACGAGGAAGGCGGCGTGGCGGTCAGCGACGGCGCTCCCGGCCAGATCATGCTGGTTTCGGCTTCGGGCAAGGCGGTGCGCTTCCGCTCCGGCGCGGTGCGCCGCATGGGACGCGGTACCAAAGGCGTGCGCGGCATGAAGCTCAAGCCGGACGACCAGGTCATCGCCCTGACGGTCCTCTCCCCCGGCTGCGAAGTATTGACCATCACCGAAACCGGTTACGGCAAACGCACCAAGGAAGAGCTTTTCCCCACCAAGGGACGCGGCACCCAGGGGGTGATCGCCATGATCACTTCGGCGCGCAACGGCGCGGTGGTCGGAGCCCTCACGGTGCAGGAGGGCGATCAGTTGATGCTGATCACCGATCAGGGCACCCTGTTGCGCACCGACGTGGCCACCATTCGCCTGACCGGACGCAGTACCCAGGGGGTGAAGGTGCTGAACGTGGGCAACAATCAGCGGGTGGTTTCCATCGCCCGCATCCAGGAGGTGGACATCCCCCGAGACGCCATCGAAGCAGACGGCGACCTCGTGGAGGAGATTGGCGACGAGTCCGGGCCGGAAGCTGCGCCCGAGACGACAGAGGAGGTCTGAGGCGGTGTTGGACGTTCGCAGAATCCGCACGGAACCCGAAGCCGTGCAAAAGTCCCTGGAGCGGCGGGGCAAGGGCTACAATCTGGAGGGATTCCTGTCGCTGGAGGCGGAAAAGCGCCAGGTGCAATCCCGAACCGAGGCCTTGCAGGCCCGGCGCAACGCCATTTCCAAAGAGGTGGGACAGCGCAAGCAGCAGGGATTGGATGCCGGCGATCTACTGGCCGAAATGCAGGGCGTGGGGCCGGCCATCAAGGAACTGGGCGAGCGTCTGAAAGTGCTGGAAACCCGTCTGGAACAGGCGGTGCTGGAACTGCCCAATCTGCCCCATGCCAGTGTTCCCGACGGCAACAGCGCGGAGGACAACCCGGTTTTGAAGGTGGTTGGTGAGCCCCCGGTTTTCGACTTCGCCCCCCAGGCCCACTGGGATCTGGGGCCCGCTCTGGGGCTCGATTTCGACGCCGGCGCCAGGGTGGCCGGTGCGCGTTTCACGGTGTTGCGCAACACGGCGGCGCGGCTGTCGCGGGCCCTGATTCAGCTCATGCTGGATCTGCATACCACGGAACACGGTTACGAGGAAATTCTGCCGCCGTTTCTGGTGCATGAGGGGTGTTTGCTGGGCACGGGGCAGTTGCCGAAGTTCGAGGAGGATCTGTTCCGCACCCGTGACGACCCTTTTTATCTGATTCCCACGGCGGAAGTCCCTTTGACCAACCTGGTGAGGGAGGGCATTGTGGAGGCCTCGGCCCTGCCGATGCGTCTCACTGCCTGGACTGCCTGTTTCCGGCGGGAAGCCGGGGCAGCGGGGCGGGATACCCGTGGTTTGATCCGGCAGCATCAGTTCGACAAGGTGGAACTGGTGCAGATCACCACCCCGGAAACGAGCTATGAAGCCTTGGAAGAGATGACCGGCCATGCGGAAGAGGTGCTGCGCCGCCTGGAGCTGCCTTTCCGACGGGTGGCGTTATGTTGCGGGGACATGGGCTTTTCGGCGGCCAAAACCTATGATCTGGAAGTCTGGCTTCCGGGTCAGGGCTGCTACCGGGAGATCTCCTCCTGTTCCAACACGGAGGATTTCCAGGCGCGTCGCATGAAGGCGCGTTATCGCAGCGGTGAGGGCCGGGTCGACCTGGTCCACACCCTGAACGGCTCGGGCGTGGCGGTGGGACGGGCGCTGGTGGCGGTGCTGGAGAACTTCCAGCAGGCCGACGGCTCGGTAGTCCTGCCGGATGCCCTGCGCCCCTACATGGGTGGCCTGGAGCGGATTCAACCGAAAGGTTGAGCATGTTGCGGATGGGTGGCCGAGTGGTTGAAGGCAGCGGTCTTGAAAACCGCCGAACCGAAAGGTTCCGTGGGTTCGAATCCCACCCCCTCCGCCAAACTCCGATTTATCGTTTTGATTAATTTATAAATGCATGCAAATGAAAGAGAAAAATTTCAAAACTGTTACCCCTTCCTCCTGAACCCAAGCACGAACATGCTCCTTCCGTGCATCGCCCAGGAGGAGTGGGAACGCTGAATCCAGCAGACGCACAGATTGCCTCGCCGAGGGCTTGCGCAAAAATGACTCCGGTATTTTTTGTGGAAAGATGGCAGAGTGATTTAATGCAATGGTATTGAGAGCTTACGTTCAGGCGGTACAAAAATAACGGAAAGTGATATAAAATAATAAAGCGTTATAAGGGCTTTTTCGGCAACAGATTTAGCGCCGTTTGGCAGATTCTTGGCACGTCACAGAGTTAGGTGGGTTGGCAGCGCGGTTGAATGCACTTGTCTTGAAAACTAGCAAGGATGTAAGTCCTTCCAGGGGTTGAATCCCTGACCCACCGCCAATTTCATGGATGTTCCGTAGCTATTGAGGGATGGTTGTGAGCGTCTTCGATCTGTTCTCTAAGCGTCAGAAGCGCGCCCGTGGCGAAATGCCCGATGTCTATGTCTATGACGACCTACCGCAACCACTGCGGGTATAGATCGTTCACATCATTAGCGACGCCTTTGGAACCGATGGCTACAACACCAAATTTGCGGCAAAAGAATATCAGTCTGTGAAGCAAGCTCTCTGCCGCGAGTACGGATTGTTTGAATTAGTCAAACACCCCAGGTCAGACAAGGATTCGGTTTTCAACTTCTTCTTGCAGGAGCAATCCATCGAGAGGTCGCTCGATGTTGTGGAACTGTGCTTCAAGGTCATTCATGGCCACATTGCCGAAAATCAATCGTACCGGTACCACACAACGCCCAAGATTAATCCTGATGAAGCTGTCTCTGAGTTGAACGAGCGATTCAAGGAGCACGGGGTTGGCTACACATTCGAGTCTGGTGAGATCCTCCGAGTGGATTCTCAGTTCCTGCACGCTGAGGCTGTTAAGCCAACGCTGGCGGTTCTGCGTGACAAGAACTTCAAGGGTGCGAACGAAGAGTTCCTGAAAGCCCACGAGCACTATCGACATAGGCGCTACAAAGAATGCCTTATTGATTCACTGAAGGCATTCGAAAGTACTATGAAGACGATTTGTAGTCTTCGTGGTTGGCCGACACAGCCAACGGACACGGCGAAGAGTCTGATCGATACCTGCATGAAGAATGGCTTGTTTCCTGCGTACTTCGATTCGCAGTTCTCGTCCATTCGCTCGCTGCTGGAAAGCGGTGTGCCGACAGTGCGGAACAAGAACGGTGGTCACGGACAGGGTGCAGCGCCAGTCACAGTGCCAGAATACTTGGCACGATATGCGTTGAATCTCGCTGCGACGACCATTCTCTTCATGGTGGAAGCGCACCAAGCCACGAAGTAAGCGACCTGCTCGCAGGAGGCTACGGCCTCGCGTTGCCGACACGCCCAAAAAATCGTTGCTGAGTCTCGGAGACCTGTTTTGCAATGTGCGCACTTCAACCCGCACAGGAGCAACGACATGGAACAAGCCAGACCTACACCAAGTACGAGAACTGTATATCTTACGATAGTCAAGAATATGATGAATAAGGTCGCCATATGACATCTACCACAACCCTGTCTGCTCTGCCTGATGACTATGCCGAGTGGCTAAAACATCTCAAGAGAGAAATCGCCAGCTCTCAACAACGAGCTGCATTGGTTGTTAATTCCGAGTTGGTGCAACTTTACTGGCGTATCGGACGAGAGATTCTGCTGCGGCAGGAGGCTCAAGGTTGGGGCGCAAAGGTGATTGATCGTCTGGCGCGTGATTTGAAGGACAGCTTTCCGGACATGCGTGGTTGGTCGTCCAGCAACCTCAAATATATGCGATTTTTTGCCCAGCATTGCCCGGATGGAAAATTTGGTCAGCAGCCCGCTGACCAATTGCCTTGGTTTCACATCGTGATATTGCTGACTAAGCTGGACAATCCAATGGATCGCGCTTGGTACGCGGCACAAGCAGTGCAACACGGATGGTCACGCACGACGCTGGAGCTGAACATCAAGAACCAACTACGCCTGAGGCATGGAGCGGCGGTGAGCAATTTTGTGGCGCGTTTGCCAGCGCCCGATTCAGCCTTGGCTCATGACACACTGAAAGACCCATACCTGTTTGACTTCCTTGGCCTGGGTGATGATGCGCACGAACGAGAAATCGAGTCAGGGTTGATCCGCCATATCACCCGTTTCTTGCTGGAACTGGGAGCTGGTTTTGCCTTCGTCGGAAGGCAGTTTCGACTGGAAGTCGCTGGAGACGAATTTTTCATTGACCTGCTCTTCTACCACACGCGATTGAAACGTTACGTGGTCATTGAACTCAAAGCCACCGCTTTCAAACCGGAACATGCAGGGCAGCTCAATTTTTATCTCGCCGCCGTGGATGCTCAGGTCAAGGCCGAGGATGACAAACCTACCATCGGTCTGCTATTGTGCAAACAACAAAACCGGTTGGTGGCGGAATATGCGCTGTCAGGCATTGAGAAGCCCATTGGCGTTGCCGAGTACCAATTGCTGCGTGACTTGCCGGAAATGTTGGGGCGTAACTTGCCGAGCATTGCCGAGATTGAAGCGGAACTGGCGGGGGATGTGGGAGATTTGGATGAAAAGTCATGATCGCAGACCAACTCTCACAGGGTAACTCTTGGCTGACTGGGTGGCATTGGCTGCGCGGGGATTGGATTGGTTTTGGCGTACACACCTCGTTGGGCGACTTTGTTGCGTCAGGATGTGCTGGCCTGTCTTGCCAGAAAAAACGCAATACAGCGCGTCCTGTGCGGAAAAATGCCCAAGACCTGCCCATACCTTTTGGCCGTGAGTTCGAATCCCATTGTCGGATTCGAACCGGGATTCCGGCCAGAAAGGTGCTACCCCAGTGTTACCCCTTACTGTTACCCCTGTTTCTGACGGGTGTGAGAAATTTCTTTTAAAATTCAAATATTAT
>JADGAQ010000175.1 GCA_015231925.1 Magnetococcales bacterium | reverse complement strand
TATCCTACCGATGATACGGCACCTTGTGCAGGATGGTCATGGCGCGGTAAAGCTGCTCGGCCAGGAGAACCCGGACCAGCAGATGGGGAAAGGTCATGGCCCCGAGGGAGAGCCGCCAGTCGGAACGGGCCAGAGCGTGGGCGTGCAGGCCGTCCGGCCCGCCGATGAGAAAACAGAGGTGTCGCGCTCCCTCCCGGCGATGACGCTCCAGGGCCTGCGCCCATTGCAGCGAGGTGAGCGGCTTTCCTTCCAAATCGAGGGCCACGACCGGCGCCCCCGGCGGCAGCAGCGGTTCCAGGCGTTCCCACTCCTTGAGCAGCGCCAGCTCCCTTGCCGCCGCCCCCTCCTCCCGGCGCGGATGCTCCGCCACTTCGATCAGTCGCAACTCCCCGAATCGCTTGAGCCGCTGACGGTAATCGACGAACAAGGCCGCCGCCCCCTCGGGCATGCCACGTCCCAACGCCAGGACCGTCCACACCAGGCTCATTTGGACCCGGTCGCCCCCTTGGCCATCATGTCGCGCATGGCGTTCAACTGCTCCACCGGATCGGCCCACAGCTTCTCCAGGTCGTAAAACTCCCGCACCTCCTTGCGGAACAGATGCACCACCACATCCTCCAGATCCACCAGGATCCACTCCGCCTGCATCAACCCCTCAACCCCCAGAACCGTGCCCCCGTTGACACTGGCATAACGATCCATCTCCTGGGCCAGGGCCCGCAGATGGGTATCGGAAGTCCCGGTGGCCAGGATGAAATAGTCGGTGAAGGAGGAGCGGCCACGCAGATCCAGGACGTGGATGTTCAGGGCCTTTTTGTCTTCCAGAGCCTGTTGCAGGCCCTTGGCGAGTTCGTCACTGGTCATTGGCATCCCGATAGAGTCGATGGGTGTGAATGTAGTGTTCCACCGCTTCCGGAACCAGAAAGCGGATGGAGGCCCCCTTGGCAAGTGTGGCGCGAATCTGCCGGGAGCGGATGTCCAGAAGCGTCACCGGCTGCAGTAGAACCCGGCCCTTGCCGAGATGCTCCTGCAAAAAGGCCCCCCCCGGTGTGGCCGACCACTCCAGAGGAAAACCGGGGCGGGTCAGAATCACCAGTCGGGCCAGTTCGGTCAAGCGTTGCCACGACTTCCAGAGATGCAGCTCGCTGACCAGATCGCTGCCCATCAGGAAGAAGAGTTCCGCGCCCTCATGGCTTCGCCCCAGCTGCTGCAAAGTCTCCACGGTGAAGGAGAGCCCCTCCCGCACGGCTTCCCGATCCGAAACCGCCAATCCCGGCACCCCCTGCACCGCCAGTGTCGTCATGGCCAGACGATGTTCCGCCGCCGTCGCCGCCGACTTGAGCGGATGGTTCCCCGAAGGAACCAGCAACAGGGTGTCCAGGGAAAGGTTCTCTCTCACCTCAATGGCCAGACGCAAATGGCCAATGTGCGGTGGATCGAAGGAGCCCCCCAGGATACCCAGGCGCAAACTCATTTTCGCAGTTGTCCGTTGCCGAGAACGATATATTTCCGGGCCGTCAACCCTTCCAAGCCCACCGGGCCGCGCACGTGCAGTTTGTCGGTGGAGATGCCCATCTCCGCTCCCAAACCGAACTGGAAACCGTCGTTGAAGCGGGTGGAGGCGTTGATCATGACGGCGGAGGAGTCGACCTCCCGCAGAAAGCGCATGGCCCGTTGATGATCCCGGGTCACGATGGTTTCGGTGTGGCGGGAGGAGTGCTGATCGATATGTTCCAGGGCCGCTTCCAGGCTCGGCACCACCCGGATGGCCAGAATCGGGGCCAGAAATTCGGTGTCGTAATCCTCCGCACCGGCGGGAACCACCGAAGCCGCCGCGCCCACCAAAGCGATGGTTTGTGGGCAACCCCGCATTTCGCACCCCGCCGCGGCCAGCACTTTGGCCATGCGGGGCAGAAATTCGGCGGCCACCGCCTCGTGGACCAGCAGCGTCTCCGTGGCGTTGCACACCCCGGTGCGTTGCATTTTACCGTTGAAGGTCAAGGCTTCCGCCATGTCGAGATCGGCGCTTTCATCCACGTAGGTGTGGCACAATCCGTCCAGATGCTTGATCACCGGGATGCGGGATTCTTCCACGATGCGGGAGATAAGCCCCTTGCCACCCCGGGGAATGATGACATCCACATAGCGATCCATCTTCAGCAGGGCGCCCACTGCGGCGCGGTCGCTGGTGGCCACGATCTGCACCGCCTCCTGGGGCAGACCCGCCCGTTCCAGGCCATCGGACAGCAATCCGGCGATGGCGCAGTTGGAGTGAATGGCTTCCGAACCGCCGCGCAGGATCACGGCGTTGCCCGATTTGAGGCACAGCCCCGCCGCGTCGGCGGTGACGTTGGGGCGCGATTCGTAGATCACGCCGATGACGCCCAGGGGCATGCGCATGCGCCCCACCTGCATGCCGTTGGGCCGGGAGCGCAATTCGGTGATTTCGCCAACCGGATCCGGCAATTGGATAACCTGGCGCAGGCCTTCGGCCATTTCCACGATGCGCGCCGTGGTCAGGCGCAAGCGGTCCACCATGGCGGAGGGGAGGTTGTTGCGTTGGGCCTCGGAGAGGTCTTTGGCGTTTTCCGCCTGAAGTTGGCCGGAATTTTCCAGCAGACGATCGGCCATGATCTCCAGGGCGCGATTCTTCACTTCTCCGGAGGCGCAGGCCAGCAAACGGGCGGCCTGGCGGGCCTGACGGCCCATGGTGGTCATCATGGATTCGATTTCGGTGGACATGCACGGAACTCCTTCGCGACCCGATCAGAATATACTTCAATTTTTTGACTTTTAATATTTATCTTTTAAGTATCAAAAAAAGAAAATGTTCTATCCTTTGACTTTTTATATTTTATAAATCTTTCAAGAGACTAAACAGAATAATATTTTTTCTTGAAATATTTCTTCAAGATATTATTAACAAATCAAAAATAAAGTCAAAAGACAGAACATTTCCTTTTTTTGATACTTAAAAGATAAAATATTAAAAGGCAACGGATTCAGGCCTCCGGCAGAATTTCATCCCCTTCGGAAAAGGTCTCCAACACCACCAGATCGTCGCGATGAATCACCTCTTCCCCGGCGTCACTGCCCAAAATGGTGCGAATCTCCCGGGAATGGTGACCCTTGATGCGTTTCAACTCCTCCGCATCATAATGAACCAAACCTTTAGCAATGATGCGTCCCTCCGGTGAACGGCAATGCACCGCATCACCCCGGTCGAAACCACCCTCCACCGCCACGATGCCCTTGGCCAGAAGGCTTTTGCCCGCCAACAGGGCCAGCACCGCTCCGCCATCCAGCACCAGCTCTCCCGTGGCCGCCAGTCCGTTGGCTATCCAGCGTTTGCGACTGCTGATGGGATTGCCCTGCGCCAGGAACAGCGTACCCGGATGACCCTCACCCTCGAAGATACGCGAAACGGGGTTGTCCAGAAAGCCGTTGGTCAACACCGTATGGCAACCGCTGCGGGCCGCCATACGGGCGGCGGCCAGTTTGGTCACCATGCCCCCCTTGCCGACGGCGCTGCCGGCGCCTCCCGCCAGGCTTTCGATCTCGGGAGTGATGCGTTCCACCAGCGGCAAATGGTGCGCCTTCGGATCAAGACGGGGATTTTTGCTGTACAAACCGTCCACATCGGAAAGCAGCACCAACATGTCCGCTTCCACCAAACCGGCCACCATGGCCGCCAAACGGTCGTTATCGGAAAACTCCCGCAGTTCCAGAGTGACCACGGTATCGTTTTCATTGACCACCGGGATGAGGCCCAGTTCCAGAAGGGTGATCAGGGTATCCCGGGCATTGAGATAACGCCGCCGGTGATGCACGTCGTCACGGGTGATCAGAATCTGTCCCACATGGATGCCGTGAGGCGCGAAGGCTTCGGCATAACACCGCATGAGCAGACCCTGACCGGCGGCGGCAGCAGCCTGTTTCTCCCGCAGACAGGCGGGGGAACGGTTGAGTCCCAGTTTGGGCAGCCCCGCCGCCACCGCGCCCGAGGTGACCACCACCACCTGGCGGCCCTGGGCACGCAAACGGGCAATCTCTCCGGCCCGGGCATCGATCCACTCCTGCCGCAGGCTGGAACCCCCTCCGGTCAACAGGTTGGAACCGATCTTGATGACCACCCGCCGGGCCTGACGCGCCCGAAGCCAGCCGTGACGCAGACGGGATTCCAGGGTTTCGTCACCGGGGTTCGACAAACCGGTCACCTTACTCCCGAACCCAGATGCAGGTGACTTCATCGTCCCCCTCCTCCTCGTCATCCTCCTCTTCGCAATCCTTCTGCAGCAGATTCCCGGCCCGGGTGGGGGCATCTTCCAGAGCGGGACGCCAATGGCGCGGATTCTCCTCGCGCTCTTGCCGAAGCTGCTGGGCCAAGGCCTCCTGCAACTCGTCCATGCCTTCGCCGCTCAGAGCGGACACGGCAAACAGAGGCCGCTTCTTGCCAACCCATTTGCGCATGCGCTTCAACAGCTTGGCCCGCTTCTCCTCCGGCACCAGATCCCACTGGGAAAGCACCACCCAACGCGGTTTTTCCGCCAGTTTCGGGGAATAGGCCATCAACTCGTTGCTGATGATGTCGAAGTGGTCCCGGGGATCGCTCTCGTCCATGGATGCGGCAGCCACCAGATGCAGCAACAGGGCGCATCGCTCCACATGACGCAGGAAGGTATGCCCCAATCCCTGCCCTTCGCTGGCTCCCTCGATCAAACCCGGAATGTCGGCAATGACGTATTCGAGATCGACATCGAAGCGCACCACTCCGAGACAGGGTTCCAGGGTGGTGAAAGGATAGTCGGCCACTTTGGGACGCGCCGCCGAAACGGCGGAAATGAAGGTGGACTTGCCTGCGTTGGGCAGTCCGACCAGACCGATGTCCGCCAGCAGTTTCAACTCCAGACGCACCCACATCTCCTGGCCCGACTCCCCGTCCTTGGCGATGTAGGGCGCCCGGTTGACCGAACTGCGGAAATGGGGATTGCCCGCGCCTCCACGTCCGCCGGGCAGCAGAACCACCTCCTCGCCGGGAGTGGAAAAGTCGTGGATCAGGGTGCCATCGGCGTCGTTGCGCACCAGGGTTCCCACGGGAACCGAGACCACAAGCGGTTGCGCCGATGCTCCGGTACGGCGTTTGCCGGCACCGTTGGCCCCGCGTTTGGCGTGGAAATGCTGCCGATAGTGAAAAGCCAGCAAGGTATTGCACTGGGGATCGGCCCGGAAAACGACATCACCGCCCCGGCCCCCGTCTCCACCATCGGGGCCACCTCGCGGTATGTTCTTTTCCCGCCGGAAGCTGACAATGCCATTGCCACCGTCGCCGGACTGGAGGTGGATCTTGGCTTCATCGAGGAACGACATAGATGAAAAAACGAGAAAAACGGTCTACCCGCTTTTCTCGTCCTCCTGATGCGACAGACCGTGAACCCCCCGGCCCGGGCCGGGGGGGTGTCGACTTACGCCGCCACCACGTCCACGAACTGACGATTATGACGATGGGCGAAGGTGACCTTGCCCTCGGTCAAGGCGAACAGGGTGTGATCCCTGCCCATGCCGACGCCCAGGCCGGGAAAGGTTTTGGTGCCCCGTTGCCGCACGATGATGTTGCCGGGCATGACCACTTCGCCGCCATACTTCTTGACGCCGAGGCGACGCCCTGCCGAATCACGACCGTTACGGGTACTACCCCCGGATTTTTTGTGTGCCATGATGCTCTCTCCTTGTCATCGGAAAGTCGAGTCGGGTTACTGGATGGCGGTGATCTTCAGCTCGGTCAGTTCCGACCGATGGCCCTTGCGCCGACGGTAATTCTTGCGGCGACGCTTCTTGAAGACCAGAATCTTCTTGCCGCGAATCTGGCGCATGATGGTTGCGCTGACCTTCTTGCCGGCCACGGCGGCTCCGACGGCGGCTTCGCCCTCTTCACCACCCACCATCAGAACCTCGTCCAGGGTGATTTCCGCGCCCTGGTCCCCGGGAATGCGATCCACCTGCAAGATATCGTTTACCGTAACCCGGTACTGTTTTCCGCCTGTTTTCACTACCGCATACATGGCAGTTTCCTTAAAAAAGCGAGCTGGCTGTTTTCGGCTGCTGTTCCATCCCTGGATGAATCCGCCACGGATCACTTCCGCGCAAGTCTCTCCCCCGGACCGCATAACCCCTCCGGAATCATGTACGATGTACAGGATTCCGGGAACCGGCAATTATGCCACCGTTTGAGTGGATGTCAATGAAAACTCATCATGACCATGCAAGCTCCTGCAACAAAGCCAGACTTTCGCACAAAGGCAAACCGGCCACCCCGGAACAGGATCCCTCCAGCCGGGCCACCAGAAAAGCGCCGACGCCCTGCAGACCGTAGGATCCCGCCTTGTCCAGGGGTTCTCCGCAATCAACGTAGGCGGCGATCTCCTCCTCGGTGAGGTCCTTGAACCACACCCGGCTTTCCACGATACATTCCCGCACGGCGCCATCCGCCGGACGCCAAACCGCAACGCCGGTCAGCACCCGATGGTCGCGTCCGCCGAGAAGACGCAACGTGGCCCTGGCCTCCTCCGGGGAGGCGGGCTTGCCCAGCAACACCTCGTCGAGTACAACCACCGTGTCGGCCCCGAGGACAAGCTCCTCGGCAATCGGCCCGATGGCCAGGGCCTTGGCCCGGGCCAGACGGGTCACATAGCTTTCCGCCTTCTCCTCGGGCAGGGGGGATTCATCCACCTCCACCGGCTGCACCCGGCACGGAACGCCCGCCTGCGCCAGAAGATCGCGACGACGCGGAGAGGCCGAAGCCAGACAAAGGCGCTTGCCACCCAAAAACCAGGAAGGAGCTGTCATGATCGACCTCCAGGCTGTTTGCAAAACCGTGATGCAAGTCTTCAGGCTATGGTTAGGAAACCAAAATGACAAAGTCAACGAATAGAACATTTTCTTTTTTTGATATTTAAAAGACAACATATTAAAAGGAAGAATATTTAGGGAATATTTTGGCTTGGCGGCGGGGGCTTGCCCCGGAGAAATTTCCGCACCTCTCCGTGCAGATGATCTCTTGACCGTTCCAGTTCCGCAAGGCGATTATGGCAAATTGGAGTCTTGGCAGGTCGGAGGCGCGGGATTTCCCGGTTTCGGCTGACAAGTTGCGTGCCTGGAACCGGTTCGTCGTTGACGACCGGATTGTTACAGAATCAACCGTCGAGTTCTCACATCCGTCCATGTCCCTATCTTCCTCCGAAGTTCTCGAACGACTGCGCGCCTTGATCGGATCCGATCTGGATCAGACCAATCGCATTATTCGGGAGCAACTCGACAGTCAAGTTGACTTGATCCCCACTCTGGGCACCCACCTCATCGAAGGAGGGGGCAAGCGGCTGCGTCCCATGCTGACCCTGCTTTGCGCCCGACTTTGCGGTTATCAGGGGGAAAATCACGCCTTGATGGCGGCAGGAATCGAGTTCATCCATACCGCCACCTTGCTGCACGACGATGTGGTGGACAAGTCCAACACCCGTCGTGGTCGGGCCACGGCCAATTCGCTCTGGGGCAACAAGGCGCCGGTGCTGGTGGGTGATTTTCTCTTCTCGCGGGTTTTCCAGATGCTGGTGAATCACGGCTCCCTGGCGGTTCTCAAGATCGTGGCCGACACCTGCGCCATCATCTCGGAGGGCGAGGTGATGCAGCTTGTCGCCAGCAACGATTTGAAAACCGACGAAACGCGCTATCTGCAGGTGGTGGAACACAAGACCGCTTCCCTGTTTGCCGCCGCGTCGCGGCTGGGTGCGGTCGTCGCCGGACAGCATCCCGAGCTGGAGGAGCGGCTGGCCCGTTACGGGCTGCAACTCGGCATCGCCTATCAGGTGGTGGACGACTCCCTGGACTACTCGGCCAAGCAGGAAACCCTGGGCAAAACCATCGGCGACGACTTCCAGGAGGGCAAGATCACCATGCCGGTGATTCACGCCTATCGCAACGGCACCCCGGAAGAGCGCCATTTCTGGGAAACCGCCCTGGAGCGGGGTCTGCTTCCGGAAGGCAGTCTGGCCAAAGCCATCGGTCTGGTCCAGGAGCGGGGCTCCCTGGCCTATGCCATGAGCCGCGCCAAAGAGTTCGTCAAAGCCGCCAAAGAGGCTCTGGAACCCTTCCCCCACTCCCCGGAAAAAGAGGCATTGCTGTTGTTGGCCGATTTTTCCGTTGACCGGGAATACTAAGCCGTTTTACATTGGGCGGCTTGTCGTTATCGGGGTGTAGCTCAGTCTGGCTAGAGCGCTGCGTTCGGGACGCAGAGGTCGCTGGTTCGAGTCCAGTCACCCCGACCAATAAAATTGAAGGGTCAGTTGGGTTTCCATCTGACCCTTTTTTTTTGGTAGATAAGACCAAAGGAGAATCATAAATGGCGCAAGGCGATAATGAAAGAACATTAGAGATGCGCAGAGAAAGTATAAGAGATAGTAAAGATGCTTATGAGTATGAATTGATGGATTCGAATATCAAAAGGCTCTGCAAAACATTAAGGATTCATCTGGAGAAATGCGGCTACAAAATCTCCCCCAAAAGAGATCATAATATCCTTATCAATATAATTCGATCTCTGTTCGAAGCCCAGGACAGAAAGCCAATGTTTCATATTGAAGGGACTCCATTGCCACTTTGCTGGAATTCACCAGCGAAGGGTGGTTGGGATTTGACGTATATAAAATATGAATGGGGACATCTGAAGTCGATTAACCAAAACCCAAATTTGGCCTATCATA
>JADGAQ010000174.1 GCA_015231925.1 Magnetococcales bacterium | reverse complement strand
GTCAAAGGACAGAACATTTTCTTTTTTTGATACTTAAAAGATAAATATTGAAAGTCAAAACATGGTTATCGGGTTACCTTCCCCCGCAGCCACTGTTTGATCCGAACCAGCCAATAACGCAGATTGGCCCTCTGATGGCGTTGGTAACGATCCATCTTCCGCTGCATGATCTCCTGAGCCTGCGCCATCAACGCCTGCATATCGGCTTCAGTGACGCCGTTGGGCAGATAGACCAGCTCCTGATTGTTCCATTTGGAAAAATCAGGCTCCAGAATGGTGCCGTACCGCTCCACCTGATCGTAAAAAGCCGTGCCGGGAAAGGGAACCGCAAAGGAGAACCAGTCGGCATCCGTCGGCAATTCGTCGGCCAGAGCAATGGTTCGTTCCATGCTCTGCCGTGTTTCGCCGATGTTGCCCAACATGAAAAGCCCGTTGATATCGAAACCCTGTTCCTTGCACATTCCCACCCCGCGACGAATGCGCTCCAGATTGGTCTTCTTGCCCAGCAGGGAGTGGATGCGATCATCCCCGGATTCGATGCCGATGCTGATCCAGCGCACCCCGAGACGCTTCATCAGACGCAACGGCTCCTCCTTGATGGTGTTGGGATGCAGGAAGCAGCGGAAGTGAAACTTCAGCCGTTTACGCTCCAGGGCCCGGATCATCTCCTCCATGCGTTCCACGGAATAGACGAAGACATCGTCCAGAATGAAGAAGCGGTCGAACCCGTAATCCCGATGCATGGACTCCAGGGCGTCGACCACATAATCGACGGAGAAGTAACGCAACTTGGCGGTGCGATGACCATCCTTGCAAAAGACGCAATCGAAGGGGCAGCCCTTGGCGGTGAGCAGAGGGAACTCCCCGACCAGGGCGGGATTGAAGGCGGTCTGTTCCAGATCGGCCTTGCCCGGAAAAGGGATGGCGTTCATTTCATCGCTGGTCAGGGCCTGTCCGACGAGATGTCCGGAAAAGGCTTGGGGACCCTGCTGCATTCCCTGAAGAACCGATTTCTCCCCCTCTCCGGACATGACGGCGGTGGCGTGCTGCAACGCTTCCCGGATGACGTTCGGGCTGGAAAAGTGGTTGCCGCCCAGGAGGACGGGGGTTTGCGGCGAGAGACGACGCAGAGCGTCGGCCAATTCGAAAGTATCACGGCACTGGCTGGTGTTGGCGGAAATGCCCACCACGCCGGGATGGCAGCCGAGGATTTCCCGAGCCATCTCCTCGGGGGTGAGGGGCCAGTAGTGGTCCTGGAAGCGGTCGAAAATCCGGCTGCGATAGCCGTGGAGGTTGAGGTTTTTGGCAATGTAGAGGATGCCGTAGGGCGGGTTTTGTTGTCCGCCTTCCCGAGAGGCGTGACCGCGCGTAACATGGACTGAGGGGTTGTTTTTGGCGCGAACCAGGGCGATATCGGTCATGGGGGCTCGATGAGGTCTGGGGGCGGGGCTGAGAATAAGAGAGTTTAAGCAAAAATTGAGCCAGTTATTGTATTATGTATTAAAATATTGTACACATCCCGCAGTGGGGTGTTTCACGTGAAACAGGGTGGTGGGTGACTCATGGCGGAATGGTTTGATGTGATCGTGATCGGTGCGGGGCATGCCGGATGCGAAGCGGCGCATGCGGCAGCGCGCCTGGGGGCTTCCACCCTGTTGTTGACCCAGAACCTGGACACCATCGGGCAGATGTCCTGCAACCCCGCCATCGGGGGGGTGGGCAAGGGACATCTGGTTCGGGAAGTCGATGCCTTGGGCGGATTGATGGGACGGGTGGCCGATGCGGCGGGCATTCAGTTCCGTTTGCTGAATCGGCGCAAGGGGCCGGCGGTGCGCGGTCCGCGGGCGCAGATGGATAAACAGCTCTACCGGCGCTGCATGCGCCAGGCTCTCGAAGAGACGCCCAACCTGGTGTTGCGCCAGGCCGAAGTGCGTGACCTGCTGGTGGAGGGCAACGCCGTATGCGGGGTGGTCACCGATTGGGGCGAGTCCTGCTTCTGCCGTTCCGTCGTTTTGACCACGGGCACCTTCTTGCGCGGCGTGGCCCATTTGGGAGAACGGCAATTCCCGGCGGGGCGTTTGGGCGATGCTCCGAGTCAGCTCCTCGGCGAGGGACTGGCCCGTTTGGAACTCACCACGGCGCGTATGAAAACCGGCACCCCTCCCCGCCTGGACGGGCGTTCCATTCGCTGGGATCTCCTGGAGGAGCAGCCGGGAGACGATCCACCGGCGCCCTTCTCCTTCCTGACCGGTCGTTTGATGCTGGAGCAGGTTTCCTGTTACATCACCTATACCAACAGCCGCAGCCACGAACTCATTCGAGCCAATCTGCATCGGGCGCCGCTTTATACCGGACAGATTCAGAGCATCGGACCCCGCTACTGTCCTTCCATCGAAGACAAGGTGGTGCGCTTCGCCGATCGGGAAAGACACCAGATCTTTCTGGAGCCGGAGGGGCGTCATGTACGCGAAGTCTATCCCAACGGCATATCGACCTCTCTGCCGGTGGATGTGCAACGGGAGCTGCTGCATTCCATACGCGGTTTGGAGTCGGTGCGCATTCTGAGACCGGGCTATGCCATCGAGTACGACATGGCCGATCCGCGTCATCTGGATAACGGCCTGCAGTCCAAAAAGTGGCCGGGGGTTTTTCTGGCCGGACAGATCAACGGCACCACCGGATATGAAGAGGCTGCGGCGCAAGGACTGGTTGCCGGGATCAACGGGGCTTTGTTCGCGGCGGAGAAGCCCTTGTTCCGTCCGGGGAGGGATCAATGCTATATCGGGGTGATGATCGACGATCTGGTGACGCGGGGCGTGGATGAGCCCTATCGCATGTTCACCTCTCGGGCGGAGTTTCGGCTGTTGTTGCGAGCGGACAATGCGGATGCGCGATTGACGCCGATCGGGCGCGAGTTGGGTTTGGTGAGTGAGGAACGTTGGATGCGTTTCGTGCGCAAGCAGGAGTTGTTGGTTAAAGGGGGGGAGGTGTTGCACAGCGTGCGTTTGCCTTTGCGGGAGGTGTTGTTGGAGCGGGATGAATCGGTGGTGGGGTATCAGACGGGGTGGGAGTTGTTGCGGCGGCAGGATGTGGATGTGGAGCGCGTCTGGCAGTTGAGCGGGTTGGCGGGGGAGGAGGAGGATGTGTTGGCGGGGTTGGAGGTGGATGCGGTGTATCATGGGTATCGGGAGAAGCAGCAGGAGGAGGTCAGGCGGTTTCGGGAGACGGAGGATTGGGTGATTCCGGAGGGGTTTGATTGGGATGGGGTAGGGAGTTTGTCGGTTGAGATCCGGCAGAAGTGCAAGCGGGTGAGACCGCAGACGTTGGGGCAGGCGTATCGGATTCCGGGGGTGACGCCGGCGGCGGTGATGGCGGTGTGGGTAGCCTTGAAACGGGGTCTTTGACTTTGAAAAAATCCGTCTCTCTCCTTTCAAAAAATCCTTTATTAGCAAAAAGGGTTGGGGGAGTCTGAGGGGGAGCTCCGCTGCCCCCTCAGGGTTTTGCCTTTCCCTTTCCCATTAAATATCCGTAACTATTCAGTACCCCCTTTTTGAAAGTTCAGCGGGGGGCCGGGGGGATCATCCCCCCCCGGCGGGTCCAGGGCAGCGCCCTGGGACTTTTCCTTTTGCTGTTGACTTCCAACCCCATGGGGTCCAGGGGGCACCCCTGGGACTTTCCCTTTCGCTGTTGATACGCTCATGTCGCGCTGCGCAGGGTTCTGAACAGTTACAAATATCCTTTCCTGATACAAAGCGTTTCTCCAAACACCGCATTTCTCTTCCTCTTTCTCTTGCTTCAATGAATCGACCATTCCTTCCTTTTGCCCTCCGCATCTGTTATCCATGTCCCTCCTTCTCTTGCATCGAATGAAGAATCATGGCCGACAATCCTCTTGCCGTTCCGGCTGCGGAAACCAATCAATGGACATGGGCTCCTTTGGAGCAAACGCTGGGGTATTGTCTTACGGAGGTGCAGAAAAACCGTCTGACGTATTATGTCAAGGAATTGCGTCTGTGGAACGCTATGGCGGGGTTGGTGGGACCGGCGGCGTTGCCGGAGTTGGATACGGTGCATCTTCCGGATGCGGCGTTGTTGATACCGCATGTGGGGAGCGGGTTGGGGATGGCGGATTTGGGGAGCGGGGGTGGAATTCCGGGGTTGGTTATAGGACTTATATTGTATCCAGGAATCGAAATTGATTTGATAGAGTCCTCTGGCAAGAAAACAAAGTTTCTTAAGTGGGTCGTTCAGAACCTAAAATTAGAAGACAGAATTAAAATAATCAATAAACGCGCCGAAGAGCTTCGCCACGGCAAACGCTATCGCTGTATCATCTCCCGTGCGGTCGGTTCTCTGGCCTACGGGGCCGATCATGCCTGGCCGTTGTTGCGGCCCGGCGGGGAGTATCTGATTTTGAAAGGGCCTCGACTGAAGGAGGAGTTGCGGGAGTGGACCGAGGAGAAAGGGGCGCAGCGCTATGCGCCGCCCGAGATCCTGTCCGCCTCCGCAAGTGATCGGGAGAGTGTGGTGGTTCGTTTGTGTCGTCCGGAAAAGGAAGAGTGGTCCCCATGACCGAAACGAGAAGGCGTTCACCGGCGAAAGCCAGGCCTGCCGCTGCCGCGAAGGAGATGCTGCCGGAGATGTCGGCGCCGTGGGAGCCGGTTTGTCCCGTTGTGGCCGTGGTCAATCAGAAGGGGGGGGTGGGCAAAACCACGCTATGCGTCAATCTGGCGTCGGCGCTTGCCGCTTCCGGACGGCGCACCCTGGTCGTGGATTGCGATCCCCAGGGCCATGCCAGCCTCGGATTGGCCTGGAAGGGTGGGGAAGGGGCTCCGGCTCTCTATGATGTACTGGCAGGGCGCGCCACGCCGGCGCAGGCCATTGCGCCCATCATCAAGCCGGGTTTGTGGTTGTTGGCGGCCACACCCGATTTGAGCGGGGCCGAAGTCGAACTGGCGGCGGTCACCGAGCGGGAGTTCCGCCTGCGCCGCATGGTTGCCGGCATCACCGGCTTCGACGCCATTCTGCTCGATTGTCCGCCTTCCCTGGGACTGCTGACGGTCAATGCGCTGACGGCGGCCAGTCGCGTGCTGGTGCCTTTGCAGTGTGAGTTTTTCGCCCTGGAAGGTCTGACCCGGTTGATGAACACCGTGGAGATGATCCGTTCCCGGCTCAATCCGCGGCTTTCGGTCAGTGGCATCGTTCTTTCCCTGTTCGAAAAAGAGAATCCCCTGCATGCCCACGTGGCTGCCGAGGTGCGCAAACACTTCGGGGCGCTGGTTTGCGACACGGTTCTCTACAAGGATCTGGCGGTGAGCATCGCACCCAGTTTCGGTCGTCCGGCCTTCTGGTACGATCCCCGTGCGGCGGGGGCCTGGGATTATCTGCGTCTGGCGGAGGAGATGGGGGGGCGCTTGTGGCCCGAGAGTCACAGGGGTGTGTCATAACGGCAACAAGTGTGTCATTTTTTTCACGGATTCCGTAAGCGGAGTCGGGGAGCGAGAGGGGTATGGCTGAAGAGCTGCAGCTTGGACGGGGCTTGAGCGCCCTTTTGGGGGAGAGCGGCGGAGCGGGGCACGCCTCTTCTCATCCCTTGCGCATGGTGGCGTTGGACCATCTTCAACCCCATGCCCGTCAACCACGGGAGGAGATCGATGCGGAGGCGTTGGCCGAATTGACGGAATCCATACGCCTTCATGGCGTTTTGCAGCCGGTTCTGGCACGTCCGCTGGGGGGGGATCGCTACGAACTGGTGGCGGGAGAGCGACGCTGGCGGGCGGCTGGACTGGCGGGATTGACGGAGATCCCTGTATTGATTCGGGATTTTCCGGATCACGAGGCCCTGGAAGCAGCCATTCTGGAAAATGTGCAACGGGAAGATCTCAATCCCATGGAGATTGCACGGGGTTTTGACCGCTTGGTGCAGGAATTTGGCTACAGCCATGGCGGAATAGCCCGGCGTCTGGGGTGCAGTCGCATGCATATCAGCAATGCGGTACGGCTGTTGAAGCTGCCGGGGACCATACAGGAGATGGTTTCGGCGGGAGCCCTGTCCCAGGGCCATGCGCGGGCCTTGCTGGGGTTCGAGGATGCCTCTGCGGAGTGGCTGACGGGGGTGGCTGCGGAGGTGGTTCGGGAGCAGATGTCGGTTCGGGAGACCGAACGTTTGGTGCGGCAACGCCGAAGTGGCACGAAACCTGTATCCAGGGAGACGAGGCCCGGAGGCAGACGAAGGGATCCTGCCATTCAGGCCCTTGAGGCAAGGTTGGCATCTCAGTTGCAAACCCGAGTGGGCATCACCCATCAGCAAGGGCGCGGTCACATTCAGTTGGAATACGCCTCCCTTGAAGAGCTGGAACAGCTGGTGGAACGGTTGCTGCACCCCCTGGATGGAGACGTGGTCCGCAAGCCGTAGCGGTGGGCCATTGTGAAAAAAAATGAAAGAGAGGGCGTTTTTTTGCTTGACCTTCTCGGATGAATCCCTGTATAAGCCCAATCCAGGGAGTGTTGCTGAATAGCAACAGAGTGTTGCAAAAAAGGTACAGTCGCACAAAAACGATGATGTGAACTCCTCAAAGGCAGCCAGAGCAGGGTCTCCATGGACGGCGCCATCAGGGAGCAAATTTTGAAGTCAACTTTGCTAAGGAGAGAAAGAATGAAGAAGTCTTTGGTTCTGGGTTTGGCTGCTCTGGCCTCCGTTGCCGTCGGTTCCACCGCGGATGCTGGCGAGACCAAGATCAGCGGGTACTACATGTTCCGTGTTCAGGATGCGGATATCACCGCTTCCGAGCCCGCCGCTTCGACCGCTTGGGACAACGAGCGCGCCATGTGGCATCGTCTGCAGTTGAACTTGGATTTCATCGCTTCCCCCAAGACCCATGCCCATCTGGTGACCCGCGCTCTTGACAGCGTCAACGTGACCGGCGCCGCTGCCGACTCCACCGCGAGCTGGACCATCAAGCAAGCCTGGTTGGAAACGGATCTGTATGGCGTTGGCGCCAAGATGGGTCATATGCCCATCTCCATGCATGACGACATCCTGGTCAACCACGACACCAACGGCTTCGGCGCCATCCTGCTCTCCAAGAGCTTCGGTGACACCACCGTCCTCGTCGGTGATGTCCGCGTTGCCGAGAGCAACACCCGCGGCGCTTCCGCCAATGCCGGTGCCGGCATGGGTGCTGATGACGACGACGTCGACCTGTATGTCGTTTCCGTGCTCGGCAAAGCCGGCATGGCCAACTATCAGGTGACCGGCGCTCTGATGAATGCCGCTGCCGACAGCACCGTGGCCAACAACCTGACCGTCAATGCCTCCGACTCCGCCCGTGACTGGTGGTTGGCTGCGACCGTCGGCGCCAATGTCTCCGACATCGACATCACCGGTACCTTGATCTACGAGAATGGCTGGAAGAATGCCGCCAACAATTCTCAAGCTCATGACAGCGACTTCCTGGCCGCTCTGCGCCTGAAGGGCAAGACCGGCTTCGGCGGTTGGAATGGCTATGCCTTCTATGCCGGTGAAGATTTCAACAACATCGTCGGCACCAATGCCGTTTGGTCGAAGACCTGGGACCAGAGCGGACCCGGTGGTCGTGACCTCATGAACACCCTGTTCAGCACCTGCGCTTCCGCCGCCTCCTACACGGCGACCTCCGGCAGCGGCGGTTGTACCTTCCTGCCCGCCAACGGCAACGTCTCCAACACCGAGAACCTGTGGGGCGTCGGCGCCGGCCTGACCGTGAAGACCGGCGGTTGGACCATCAACCCCATGCTCGACTATGCCAGCGTGACGGATCGCAGCCCTGCCAATTCCGCCACCAACACGGCTCTGTTCAAGAGCGCCTGGGGCGGTACCTTGGCCCTCTCCACCAAGCTGGATGAAGGCACCACCCTCGGTATCACCGGCAGCTATGTTGATCCCAGCAGCGACAACACCCTCCTTGCGGCCCAGACCGGCGCCCACAAGGAAGATTCCATCCACGCTGTGATGGTTGATGTCAAGATGGCCTTCTGATTCGGGTTTCCCGCATCAACAGGCACGACGGGGGGCGGATTATTCCGCCCCCTTTTTTTTTGGCCGGGCTTGGGCCAGAATGCAGTTCAGGCAAGTCTCATCCCTTCATGGAACGAACACCGGATCAGGGCGATACCCGCCTCCGGACCAAAGGCAAGGTGCAAGATGGCAACACGATTCCTGGCAGTCATGGCGGCAACCGGATTGATTCTGGGTGGATGTTCCTCCTGGAACAGCCCCAACAAGCTCGATCAGCATCCCTTGAGCGAACTGGGCCAGAAAAAGGCCGAGAAAGACTTGAAAGAGCAGGATCTGAAACTCGAACCGGGTGACAAAGGGCTGTTCGGTTTGACCGGGGACGGGGGTGTTCTCGGCGGGGGCTCCAAGTTGAGCCGGGAAGACATGCGTGCCCGCAAACTCTATGCGGGCGCTCTGGATACCGTGATGGACCTGCCGGTGAAAACCGCCGATCAATCGGGGGGGTTCATCGCCACCGACTGGAAGGTGGATCCCTCCGATCCGACCACCCGCTACAGCCTGAATATCCGTGTTTCGGGGCAGGATCCCTACGGAGAGGTGAAGGTGGTGGTGCTCAAACAGGTGCTGTCCCATGGTATCTGGACCGATGCCGTCTCCGATGGCGGCATGGCGCGGGATATCGAAAAGTCCATTCGCAAACAGTCTCAAGTATCGAAGATGTGATTGCCGAATCCTGATGCGGCTCGTTGACGAGAGATCGATCTGTTCAGGTATACGAGGGTTCGGGGGGGG
>JADGAQ010000173.1 GCA_015231925.1 Magnetococcales bacterium | reverse complement strand
GGTCTCAAAAGCCTGCAACCCACCCCCATGCCTCGTCGTCGTGCCGGTAGTCAATCCCCGTGAAATGGGGTAGCATGTTAAGGGGGTCAGCCGCCTTGCTTCCTGTTTCCACGGCGCGCTCCACCGGTCACACAAGCTGGAATGAAGGCTGCAAACCCGGCCCCCTTTTGGAAACAGCGCCGGCCCGGGTTCTGAAGTAAGAGAATAACGTAACCATGGGAGGTTCGCATGGGGGACATTCTGATTCCAAACGTTGATGACTCGGTGATTTGGCAACTTGAAAAACGGGCCGAAGCGATGCACCTGAGCCTTGGGGAGTGCCTGAAACAATTCCTGATGGAGTTGGCTGCACCAACCCCACCTCACCACACCCCCCTTCCGGATAACGTAGCCGGTTCACTGCAACGCTATGCTCCGGAATACATCTCCCTTGAAGTGGCCAGAGAACGTCTCACCCTGGTAATGACAAACGATGCAGACCATTGTCGTTGATACAAACATAATATTAAGATACCTATTGAAAGATCATCCGGATTTTTTTATTCGGGCCAACGGTTTCTGGGACAAGGTCAAACAAGGCCATTACCTTGCCTTTGTCAGCGAAGGAGTTCTGGTCGAATGTGTTTTTGTTCTGCTCAAGGTGTATCGGGTACCACGGCAGGAACTGGCGGACGTCATGCTCGCCTTTTTGGAAACCCCCGGACTCATGGCCACCGATCTTGCCATTCTCCGTCACGCCCTTGTCCTCTTCAGAGGTCACGCTATCGACGTGGTCGATGCATTGGTCGTTGCTACAGCCCAACGGCATGACTGGGCCGTTGAAAGCTTTGATCGTGACGTCATTCATCACTTCGGGCGCCCATCACCCTCTTTCTGAAAAGTCTGCAAACCCTCGTGCCGGTAGTCAATCCCCGTGAAACAGGATAACCCGTTGCAAAACAGCGAAGCACTGGTTCAGTATGAGCTGAATAAATAATAACAGAAAAGCCAAAGGATTGAACATTTTCTTTTTTTGATACTTAAAGGATAACATATTGAAAGGCAAACCGTTCACCCATTGCCCACTCTCGTGGAGCCAACCATGCTCCCGGAAAGCGGTTGACGACTATTTCGAACAATTCGTCCAGCGCCCATTGTTGACGCGACTGGACCTTTCCGGGCGCATCGGGGTAAAACCGTAACCATTACTCTGCCCAAGGCCGGTTTCAAGTGAGTTGGCATGGCGTTACGCTGTTTATTGGCTTTGTTTCTGGGAATCGTCCACCTCCTGAGTGAAGCGCACTGCTTCGCTTCGGAAGAGGCTGCCTACGCGCCCAAAGCAGACCCTTTCGGCGAAATCGCCCTCTTTCTGGCGCGGGACCACGCGCCGCTGGCGGTTCACCTGGTGAATCTGCGGCGTTTTCTGGAGGCGCATCCGCCGCAAACGCCGCTGGATTCCGGCGAGTGGCCGGTCATCGTCAAGGCGGTGGAGGCTCTGCGCCCCCTGTTGCAGGGAGACTCCCCCCTGCCCGAAGAGCAACGCCTGCAGTTGGGACTGATGCTGGCCGAAACCCTGCTGCTGCAGGAGGATCGCACCCCGTTGTCCGATCTGGGGGAGGCACGCGAGCAGGCGCGTCGGGCATTGGCCTTCCCGGAGTGGCACGCCGATCCCGCTTTGCTGGCTCCGGCCCATCGTCTGCTGGGACTGGCCTGGTGGCTTGAAGGGCAGCGGCCCGGATCGGCGGCGGCGCTGCCGGAGGCGCTGTTCCATCTGCGGCAGTATCTGGCCGCCAGCCCCGCCGGGTCGGCTCCGAGAGAGCGGGGTGACGCCCTTTTCCGACTGGCTTCCGCCGCCCTGGGTCTGGGCCAGTCCAGCCGTGAAACCGCTCTGCTGCGGGAGGCGGTCAACGCTTTTCGCCAGGCCGCCGAACTCTTTGCCGGGGAGAAACAACCCGCCCTTTGGCTCAACGCCCGCATCGGGCTGGGTAACGCTCTGCCGATACTGGCCGATCTCAACGGCACCAGTCAGCCGCTGGAAGAGTCGCTGGAACTATATCGCGACCTGCTGCAACGGCTTCCCGCCGAACGCCACCCTCTGCGGCACGCCTTTCTGCGCCTCAATCTCGGCGCTTCGCTGGCGGCGTTGGGCGAGCTGACGGGTGATCGCGAACGGTTGATGCAGGCGGCCGAGGAGTATCGTCGGGCGCTGACGCTGTTCAAACGGGAGCAACACCCCGGCGAGTGGGCCCACACCCTCTCCAGTCTGGGTCAGGCCTTGGTCATCCGCTTTCGGCTGCAACCCGATCCCCCGGTGCTGGACGAAGCCATTCAGGTTCTGAAGGAGGCGCTGACGGAGCTTTCCCAGGTCAAGGAACCGCGGGAATGGGCCAAAACCCGCTATTTTCTGGCCATGGCCCTGGACCGGCGCTGTGGGCGCGATCCCGAAGAGGGCTGTCTGCAGGAGAGCATCACCACACTGGAGGAGTTGTTGCCCGCCTTCAATCAGCGGGACAATCCCCGCGAGTGGCAGGAACTGCGTTCCCGGCTGGCTTATGCCCTGGCGCTGCTGGCCCCGCGACAGGGCGACGCCCGTGTCGTGCATCGGGGCATCCGTTATCTGAACGAGTTGCTGGAGGTACGCACTCTGCAGGAGGATCCGACGGGTCATCTGTTGGCGCAGGAGCGGCTGGGCAGTTTATGGCAGGTATTGGGCGACCTTTGGCACGAGGCGGATGCGTTGCGTCAGGCGGTACGGGCCTATCGGGCTGCGGCCTCGCTTCCGGAGGAGGCTTATCGTCCGCCCGCCTCCTGGAGCCGCGGTCAGCTCAATCTGGCCAAGGCGTTGATTTTGTACGGTCAGGCGGAAGGTGCGGAAGAGCCCCTCGGTGAGGCGGCCACTCTGGCGTTGGAGCTGACGCACCGTTTCGCGCGGGACAAGTCGCCGTTGGAGTGGGCCCAAGGTTGGCAGCAACGCGGGGTGGCGCTGCACTATCTGGGTTATCTGCGTCAGGATCCGGTGGTGCTTCAGGAGGCGGTTGCCGCCCTGCAACAGTGTTTGCAGGTGGTGACGGCGGAGTCGCACGCCACGGTTTACATGGAGGTTCAGGAGCGGCTGGGGGGCATTTGGGAGAGTTTGGCCAAACTGAAGGGCGAGGTCACGCTATTGAACGCCGCGTTGCAGGCCTATGATCGGGCCTTGCAGGGTCCGGCCCGGATCAACCGGCCCCATTATTGGGCTCATGTGGCGGGCAAGCGGGCCAACGCCGCCTTGGAGTTGGGCAGCACGCTGGGAGAGGCCTTCCGCTTGCGGGAGGCACTGGGGACCTGGAAGGAGATCGAAGAGGTGATCACCCGCCGGGATCAGCCTGCGGAGTGGGCCGTACTGGCCATGCGGCGCGGGCGCACGCTGTTGACGCTGGCCCAGTTGGAGGGGGATGTCCGGCAGGCCACTGCCGCCGTGGAGGCGTATCAGGTGGTATTGCCGCTGTTGACGGATCGGGAGGCCATTGCGGAGGCGCAGCACAATTTGGGAATCGCTCATCGGTTGAGGGTTGAGGTGGACGCTTCGGCGCTGGAGGCGGCCATTGTGGCCTTTCGGGCGGCGCGGGAGGCGCGGGAGGGGGCAACGGAGGCCTGGGCGCGCAGCACTTCGGAGTTGGGCGGCGCATTGGGGGAGAAGGCCCGGCTCAGTCGGGAGGAGGCGCCGTTGCGGGAGGCGTTGCCGATGTTGCGACAGGCGGTGGGGTTGTTGGAGTCCGCCGATGCGGTGCAATTGCCTCAGGCGCGTTATCGACTGGGTACGGCGGCGTTGTTGTTGGGTTCGCTGACGCGGGACAAGGCGTTGTTGCAGGAGGCGCAAACGGTTCTGGGTCAGTCGAGGGAGGGGTATGCGAAGCAGAAGCGGGATGGTGAGGCGGAAGTGGCGGGAAGGGAGGAGGCCAATGCGGCGCGGATGCTGGCGAGGTGACAGGGGGGAAGGCAGCGGGGGCAAGCGAGGTGACAATATATACGGGGGTCCGGGGGGGATTATCCCCCCCGGCGGGGTTCGGGGCGGAGCCCCGAGGTGTTGCCGTAGACGTTGCGGTCCGCAGCACTCAAGTCAAACACGGCAACCCGTCACCCGCACGATGGAAATTTTCGCTGCGGACCGCGGGGGGCAAGGGGGGGCCTCATCCCCCCATCCTTTTGCGGAGTCGCCACCCGGAACAAAGCCTCTTTTTGAACACACGCTTCCGCAAAGATGAGGTCGGGGGAAATACGCGCTTTTGGATTGCCGTAGACGTTGCGGTCCGCAGCACTCAAGTCAAACACGGCAACCCGTCACCCGCACGATGGAAATTTTCGCTGCGGACCGCGGGGGGGCAAGGGGGGGCCTCATCCCCCCATCCGTTGACGTGCGCCGTTGACTTGCGCCGTTGACCTGCGCCGTTGCGTGAGGCGCTCCACCTCTCCCTTCGGGAGAGGTGCCGGATCGCTGTGAGGCTCGATGCGGCGGATTGACCCGGCTTTTAGTCGGGAGTCAAGTTCAAGGATGGGGGGATGAGGCCCCCCCTTGCCCCCCCGCGGTCCGCTGCGATAAATCCGTTGGGTGCGGTTGGGCGGGCCTTCGGGATTCCATGGGCTGCAGCGGACCGCGACGGCAACAGACACGGCAACGGACAGCAACGGCCACGTCAACACCTCGGGGCTCCGCCCCGAACCCCGCCGGGGGGGATAATCCCCCCCGGACCCCCGTATGAATGGAAGATTGCCGCATCCCACGGTGGACGCGGTCTGGTTCCGGGAAAGGAAGGGTCGATGAAAGCCTCCGAGATTGCCCAATTGCTGGATGAACCGGCCTGCGCCCACAACCACGGGGAGAAGTCGGGCTGCGCCCGGTTGAAGCCGGGTGCCACCGCCGGAGGCTGCTCCTTCGACGGGGCGCAGATCACCCTGTTCCCCATCGCCGATGCGGCCCACATCGTTCACGGGGCCATGACCTGCGCCGGAGCCTCCTGGAACGGACGCGGCTCCCTGGCTTCGGGTCCGGAGCTGCATCGGCTGGGGCTGACCACCGATCTTTCGGAACAGGATGTCATTCTGGGGCGGGGCGAAAAACGGCTGCTTTTCGCCATCAAGCAGGCGGTGGAGACGCTGCATCCGGCGGCGGTCTTCTGTTACCAGACCTGCGTGCCCGCACTCATCGGCGACGATCTGGCCGCCATCTGCCAGGCGGCGGAATCCCGCTTCGGCATTCCGGTGATTGCGGTGGATGCCGCCGGATTCTACGGCACCAAGAATCTGGGCAACCGCATCGCCGGCGACACCCTGGTCAATCAGGTCATCGGTCGCGTCGAACCCCAACCCCGGCCCGCCGTCTGGGGCCAACAGGCCGTTCCCGTTTACGACGTGGCCCTGATCGGCGAGTTCAATATCGCCGGGGAGTTCTGGCAGGTCCATCCGCTTTTCGACGAGCTGGGGCTGCGCCTTCTCTGCACCCTGGCCGGGGATGCCCGCTATCGGCAGGTGGCCAGCCTGCACCGTTCCCAAGTCAACATGCTGGTCTGCTCCAAGGCGCTGGTCAACGTGGCCCGTCGGCTGGAGGAGCGATACGGCATTCCCTGGTTCGAGGGCAGTTTTTACGGCATGGCCGACACCTCTCAGTCCTTGCGGGATTTCGCCCGCCTGCTGGGGGACGAGGGGCTGAAACAACGCACCGAGGCGCTGATCGCACGGGAGGAGAGCCGGTTGCGGCAGCGGCTGGAACCCTATCGGCAACGGCTGCGGGGCAAACGGGCGCTGCTTTACACCGGCGGGGTCAAATCCTGGTCGGTGATCGCCGCCTTGCAGGAGTTGGGGGTGGAGGTGGTGGCCACCGGCACCAGGAAATCGACCTCCCAGGACAAGGAGCGCATTCGCGCCCTGATGGGCGACGAGGCGCTGATGCTCGACGACGGCAATCCCCTGAAACTTCTGGAGGTGTGTCGCGCCGAGAAGGCGGATCTGCTGATGGCCGGGGGGCGCAACATGTATACCGCTCTCAAGGCGCGCCTGCCCTTTCTGGACATCAACCAGGAGCGGGAGGAGGCCTACGCCGGTTACGAGGGACTGGTCACCCTGGCGAAGAATCTGTTGGCCACGCTGGAGAGTCCGGTCTGGGAGCGGGTGCGGCGTCCCGCCCCCTGGGACGAGTCGGGTCGCACCATACGGGAGGCGTGTTGACATGGCCAAGGTCACCTTCAGCAACAAGGCGCTGGTGGTGCGCCCCCTCAAGGCCAGTCCGCCCATGGGTGCGGTGCTGGTGGTGCTGGGACTCGATCGGGCGTTGCCGCTGTTGCACGGTTCCCAGGGCTGCAGCGCCTTCACCAAGGTCTATTTCACCCGCCATTTCCGCGAGCCCATCGCCATGCAGACCACCGCCATGGATCAGGTGACCACGGTGATGGGCGCGGACGCCAATCTCATCGAGGCGCTGGATACGGTTTTGAGCAAACTGCACCCCGAGGTGGTGGGGGTGATCACCACCGGTTTGTCGGAGACGGAGGGGGTCGATCTGCAGCGGGTGTTGCGGGAGTTCCGCACCGCTCACCCCCAGTGGCGGCAGGTGCCGGTGGTGGGGGTCAACGCCCCGGATTACGGCGGTTCCCTGGAGACGGGTTACGCGGCGGCGGTGGAGGCACTGGTTACGGCGCTGGTGCCCGAGGGGCGGCGTGGCGGCGGGGCCTCCCGTCGCCTCAACGTGCTGGCCGGGCCCAGCCTGACGCCGGGGGATGCCCTGGTGCTTCACGAGGTGGCGGAGCAGTTCGAGCTGCAGGCCTGCCTGTTGCCCGATCTGGGGGGCGGTCTGGACGGCCATCTGAGTCCCGACGGCTTTTCGCCCCTGAGCGGCGGGGGCAGCCGGGTGGCGGCGTGGGCCAACGCCGCCGAAGCCGCTCTCACTCTGGTGGTGGGGCGCTCTCTGTACAAAGCGGCGGATTTGCTGCGGGAGCGCAGCGGCGTGGCCGATTGCCGTTTCGAGGCGCTGACCTCCCTGACCGCCTGGGACACCCTGGTGATGACCTTGTCGCGGGTGTCGGGCCGGGCGGTTCCGCAGCGCTTGCGTCGGCAGCGGGAGCAGTATCTGGACGCGCTGCTGGACAGCCACTTCCTTTTGTCGGGAACGCCGGTTGCTCTGGCGGGGGATCCCGACTGGGTCAAGGGGATCTGCGACCTGCTCGGCGAGGTGGGGGCGGTTCCCGTGGCGGTGGTTTCCACGGGCAACTCCCCTGTGTTCACCGGGCTGCCCTGCGAGCAGGTGGTGGTGGGGGATCTGCAGGATCTGCAGCGCCTGGCCGGGCAGGGTGGCGCGGAGGTGTTGATCGGCAACAGCCATGTGGCCGATCTGGCTGCGGAGATGGGGTTGCCGGTGATGCGGGCGGGTTATCCGGTGCATGACGCCCTGGGGGTGTTCCGCCGCGCCTGGATCGGTTATCCGGCCATGGGGGAGGCCTTGTTCGAGCTGGCCAATCGGGTTCATCAGGGGCGGCCCCGGGGTGTGGCCCCCCATGTTTCGGCGTTGTCCGCCACGGCTTTTGCGTAAAGGAGGTCGCTCATGTGTTTGTCGATACTGAAAAAACAACCCAATCCCGCCAACTCGTTGTGTCGCAACGAGTCCAAACGCTGGCAAATCGCCATTGCCAGCAGTGACGGGGTGCGCGTCGATCAACACTTCGGTTCCAGTCGCGGTTTCTACTTCTTCGAAGTCGAGGCCGAGGGCTGGAAGGAGACCGGCCATTTGCTGCTGCACCCCAACCACAACGCCTCCCATGAAACCCGTCTCAACCCGTTGATGACGGCCTTGAAGGGCTGTCGCATGGTCTACTGCACCCAGGTGGGCCACGGCGCGGTGGAGAGGCTGTTGCGGGAGGGTATCCAACCGATGCCGGTGGCCGTGAACAGCCCGGTGATCGAGTTGTTGCGCCAGGTGCAGACCCTGCTGGGCAAGCCGGAGGAGTGCCGGGGCCATCGCGCCGCCAAAGCGTCCCGAGGGACGGGCTGTGAACATTTTCAACACCTTCTCGATACCGAAGCCTGGAGTGTGCCATGACGACCACCGATCCCCTTTTGTGCAGCGATTTTTTTCAGGAAGTGATTCGCCAGATGCGCTCCTTCGATCCTTTGGGCAACAAGGAGTCCTGGTCCGAAGAGCGGTTGCTGGAGCCTTTCGTGATTTCAGCGGAGCGGGCCAGGTCCATTCCCATCGTGGGGGATCCCTCGCCGGAGACGGTGGTGCGGGTGCAGGCCTTTGCCAACGCCATTGCGGTGTTGGTGGAGAAGGAGTGCGGCCACATGGCCAAGACCTTCCTGAATTTGAGTCATGAGGGTTTCGGGACGTTGTTGATCATTGTCGGCAAGTTGGTGGTGGTGGAGCGGGTGATGCGGGATGTGCATCGTTTCGGTTTTCCGAGTTTGTCCCGCATGAAGGACGAAGCGGACAAGCTGCTTTCGGTGGCGGTGCAGCGGGTGGGCGATCACCCGCAGGTAGCCGGCCTGTAATCCTTAAATTTGCAAAACGGGTTGGGGGAGTCTGAGGGGGAGCTCCGCTGCCCCCTCAGCGGGGTCCGGGGCAGCGCCCCGTGGTGTTGACGTGGCTTTTGGCGGGTCGAGCCAAATGGAGAAATCCCCAACTCCGAACCCGTTCCAAACCAAGTCAATCCCTCGACCCGCCGGAGGGGGCCAGGGGAGGGCCTCATCCTCCCCATCTTTGAACGCGCCAACCGGATGAAGTCGGGTTGTGCGTTCGAAAGAAGGACTTTAACTATTCAGGCCCCTACAAAGCGCGACAGGATCGTGTCAACGGCGAAAGGAAAAGTCCCAGGGGTACCCCCTGGACCCCATGGG
>JADGAQ010000172.1 GCA_015231925.1 Magnetococcales bacterium | reverse complement strand
TCGTGTCCTGGAGCGGCTCCTCGAAGCCCAGTTGACCGAGCAGCGCAAGGCGCGTCGGGGACGCAGCCTGTTCCGGCTTTTTCTGGCTGCTTATCTGATCGCGATCCTGGCCTCCTTCCTGATCGACTCCACCGATTCCATCGAATTCGATGGCTTGACCCACAAAAAACACGCGGCGGTGATCAACCTCGAAGGCATTCTTCTGGCCGGAACGCAAAACGATGCCACAGAGGTGGTCGATGCGTTGGAGTCGGCTTTTTCGGATCGCAACAGCGCCGCCGTGATCCTGCGCATCAACAGTCCGGGGGGCAGCGCGGTGCAGTCGGGGATCATCCACGACGCCATCCGGCGCTTGCGCAAAAGCCATCCCCATATTCCCGTCTACGCCGCTCTGGAGGATCTGTGCGCCTCCGGGGGCTATTATGTCGCCTCCGCAGCAGGGAGCATCTATGCCGACAAAGCCACCCTGGTGGGCTCCATCGGGGTGATCATGCAGTCCTTCGGCGTGCCGCAACTGATCGAAAAGTGGGGTATCGAAAACCGCACCCTCACCGCAGGCGAGCATAAGGCCTTTCTGGACCCCTTTCAGACCGTGCGTCCCGAGGAGAAGGCCCATGCTCAGGCCCTTTTGAACACGATTCACCAGCAGTTCATCAAATCGGTCAAGGAGGGGCGCGGAGAGCGGTTGAAGGTATCCGACGACCAGTTGTTCAACGGACTGATCTGGACAGGCGAGGAGGCCTTGCGCCTCGGTCTGGTGGATGGTTTGGCCTCGGCGGAGAGTCTGGCCCGGGAAAAAGCCGGGGGGGTGCCTCTGGTCGACTTCACCAAGAAGAAAGATTGGTTGAGCCGCATGAGTCGCCATTTCGGTGAAACGCTGTTCAATATGGTTGTTACTCAACAAAAGATTCCTCAGTTGATGTAGGTCAATCGCTCAAGATGTTCATTGGATTTTACCTTGGCGATGTGCCCCATTTCCTGCCATGATTGCCCCCCAGATTTGGGGGTAGAGGCTTTTGCAGCCCCTTTGCAACTTCTCCAGGCCCATCACTACCGATATCGTCTCCCCTGGAGATCAGCACGTTTAGGAGGATCGCATGCTTGAATCCTATCGCCAACATGTCGCCGAAAGGGCCAAGGAAGGTATTCCCGCCAAGCCGCTGGATGCCGGACAAACCCTGGCGCTGGTGGAGTTGTTGAAAAATCCCCCCGCCGGTGAAGGCGAAACCTTGTTGGAACTGATCACCAACCAGGTGCCTCCCGGGGTGGACGATGCCTCCCAGGTGAAGGCGGCTTTTCTGGACGCAGTGGCCAAGGGCAAGGTGAGCTGTCCGGTGATTGATCGGAAGGCGGCGGTCAAGCTGTTGGGCACCATGATCGGCGGTTACAACGTGGTCCCCCTGATGGACCTGCTGGATGATGCGGCTCTGGCCGAAGACGCCGTGGCGGCCCTCTCCAACACCCTGCTGGTTTACGACAATTTCAAGGTGATGGTCACCAAGGCCAAGAGCAACGCCCAGGCCCGCAAGGTGTTGGAAAACTGGGCCAACGCCACCTGGTTCACCTCGCGTCCCGGCATTCCCGCCAGCATCACCTGCACGGTGTTCCGTGTGGACGGGGAGACCAACACCGACGACCTCTCGCCGGCTTCCGAGGCCTGGAGCCGTCCGGATATCCCCCTGCATGCCAAATCGATGCTGATGAACCGCAAACCCGGTTCGCTGGAAGAGATCATCGAGCTGAAGAAAAAGGGCCATCCCCTGGCCTATGTCGGGGATGTGGTGGGCACCGGCTCTTCGCGCAAATCGGCGGTCAACTCCCTGCTCTGGCATATCGGCAACGACATTCCCTTCGTGCCGGCCAAGCGCACTGCGGGTGTGGTTATCGGCGGCACCATCGCGCCGATCTTCTTCAATACGGCGGAAGACTCGGGCATGCTGCCGCTGCAGTGCGACGTGAGCCAACTGAAGAGCGGTGATGTCATCACCATCGACACCACCAAGGGTGTGATCACCCGTGACGGAGCCCAGGTCAGCAGCTTCAAGCTCTCTCCGACCACCCTGTCCGACGAAGTGCGGGCCGGGGGGCGGGTGAACCTCATCATCGGGCGCAAGTTGACGGCTCAGGCCCGGGAAGCGTTGGGCATGGGGGCAAGCAATCTCTTCGCCGAGACGGAAGTTCCCGCCGATACCGGGAAGGGCTACAGCCTGGCGCAGAAGATGGTGGGCAAGGCCTGCGGCGTGACCGGGGTGCGTCCCGGCGCCTATTGCGAACCGGCCATGACCACCGTGGGTTCCCAGGACACCACCGGTCCCATGACCCGGGATGAGATCAAGGAGCTGGCCTGCCTCGGCTTTGCGGCCGATATGGTCATGCAGAGCTTCTGCCATACGGCGGCCTATCCCAAGTCGGTGGATATCCAGACCCACAAGACCCTGCCGCAGTTCATCGCGGAGCGGGGCGGGCTGGCCCTCAAGGTGGGCGACGGCGTGGTCCACTCCTGGCTGAACCGTCTGCTGCTGCCCGATACCGTGGGTACCGGCGGCGATTCCCACACCCGTTTCCCCATCGGCATCTCCTTCCCGGCGGGATCCGGTCTGGTGGCCTTCGCAGCCGCCACCGGCGCCATGCCGCTGGTCATGCCCGAGTCGGTGCGGGTGCGCTTCACGGGCACCCTGCAGCCGGGCATCACCCTGCGGGATCTGGTCAACGCCATTCCCTGGGTGGCCATTCAGCGCGGACAGTTGACCGTGGCCAAGGCCGGCAAGAAGAACATCTTCGCCGGACGCATCCTCGAAATCGAAGGGCTGCCCGACCTCAAGGTGGAGCAGGCTTTCGAACTCGCCGACGCCTCGGCGGAGCGTTCCGCTGCAGCCTGCACCGTACTGTTGAACAAGGAGCCGGTCATCGAGTACGTCCGCTCCAACGTGACCCTGCTGCGCAACCTGCTCAACCGGGGTTACGCCAATCCGGAAGCCATCAAACGGCGTATCGCCCGCATGGAGGAGTGGTTGGCCAAGCCGGAGCTGCTGCAACCGGATGCCGACGCGGAGTATGCCGCCGACATCGAAATCGACCTGAACGCCATCAAGGAACCGATCGTGGCCTGCCCGAACGATCCCGACAAGGTGGAGCTGCTCTCCGTCGTGGCGGGTGAGAGCATCGACGAGGTCTTCCTGGGCTCTTGCATGACCAACATCGGACACTTCCGCGCCGCCAGCCGCATTCTGGAAGGCAAGAACGTGCCCGGTCGCCTGTGGGTGGCTCCGCCGACCCGCATGGACGAGCAGCAACTCATCGAGGAGGGTCATTACAGCATCTTCGGCAAGGCGGGCGCCCGCACCGAGGTTCCGGGGTGTTCCCTCTGCATGGGCAATCAGGCTCGGGTGCGGGATAATGCCAAGGTCTTCTCCACCTCCACCCGCAACTTCGACGACCGCATGGGCAAGGGCGCCCAGGTCTATCTGGGTTCGGCGGAGCTGGGTGCGGTCTGCGCCATTCTGGGCCGCCTTCCGACGGTGGAGGAGTATCTCAAGCTGGTGGAAGAGAAGGTGGCCCCCAAGGCTGCCGATGTCTATCGTTACCTCAACTTCGATCAGATTGCCGACTACGAGAACAACGGCGTGGTCATCCCCATCAAGGTGGCCTGAGGCTTGAAACGCCAAATCCAGGGAGGCTTCGGCCTCCCTTTTTTTTGGGCGAGGGGAAAAGGAACTTCTCTCCTTGTCCGGGAATCCAATGGTATATAACTAACGGTCGATTCTCGGTGCGAGGTGGACATGAGCGGATATACGGGCATTCATCACGCCGCATTTGCCACGCGGGATATCGGTATGACCGTTCGATTCTGGCGGGATCTTCTCGGCATGCGACTGGTCTACGCTTACGGCAGGCCGGGTTACCGGCAATATTTCTTCGAAGTGGCGGAGGAAAACCGCATCAGCTTCTTCGAATGGCCGGAGGTGGAGAAACTGGCCTTGCGTCGCCACGGGGAGCCGGTGCGCGGCCCCTTCGGGTTTGATCACATTTCGATCGGGGTGGACGATGTGGAGCGGCTTTGGGAGCTTATGGCCCTGCTGGAGGGGGCGGGTTTCCCGGTTTCGGACGTGATCGATCATGGCGGGTTCTATTCGATCTACTCTTACGATCCCAACGGAATCGGCATCGAATTCTCGGCCAATGTCAAAAAGCGCATGTGGCGCAAGCCGCTGCTGGTGGACGAAGAGCCCCCGATGGAAGAGTTGGAGGGATCGGAGCCCATAGCGGGACGGTGGCCGGAACCGGAGCCGTTGAAGGCGGAGGATCGGGTGGTGGTGCCGGGAGATGGCAGCGAAAACTTCCTCAAGAGGAGATGAGGGTGGTGTCCGGAGTTTCGGAGGTAGTGGTCATTCTGGATCGACCGACGCAGCCGGGCAATATCGGCGCGGTGGCGCGGGCCATGAAGAACATGGGGCTCTCCCGACTGCGACTGGTTGCTCCGGCGCAGTTTCCCCACCCGGAGGCCGTGGCCTTCGCTTCGGGTGCGCAGGATCTGCTGGCCGGGGCGGAAGTCTTCGAGTCGGTGACGCAGGCCATCGCCGATATCCATTGGCTGGTTGCCACCAGTACGCGCAATCGGGGGCAGCGGCAACGCATCGTGACTCCCCGGGAACTGGCGGGTTTGATGCTGGACCGGCCGGCGGGACAACGCATCGGCTGGCTCTTCGGCACCGAGCGCACCGGTCTGGAGACGCGGGATTTGGAACGGGCGGATCTGATCTGCCATATTCCCACCGCAGCGGCCTATACGTCGCTGAATCTGGCCCAGGCCGTGCTGCTTCTGGCCTATGAATGGATGCTGGCGGAAGGCCGCGAGTCGTCCATGGCGCGGGATCCCCTTCAGGAGGGGGTGGCCGACAAGGGGGAGATGGAAAGACTCTTCCTGCACATGGAAGAGTCCTTGCGGGCCATCGATTTTCTGAAGGAGGGGCAGGACCGCCACATGATGGGCAGTCTGCGGGCCCTTTTCCATCGGGCCGGACTCGACCGTCGGGAAGTGGCCATCCTTCGGGGTGTTTTTCATGAGATGACCTCTTCCCGCCGTCGGGCTTCAGGCGGAGAATGAGGGTGGAGACCTCGGTCATTCGCGTGGAGCGGGTCGAAGGCCCGGAAGTGGCCGTTCTCCTGACGGCGGAAGGCCGGGAGGCTCTGCGGCGCTGGAGCTACCGCCGGGGGGACATTCTCACCGTGGTGGATGCCTCGGGAGCCGGCTTCCGGGCGCGACTGCTGGACGACGGGCAGCGGGTGGTTCCCTTCGAGGCGCTGCCTTGTTCCCCGGAGCCGCGCCGGGAGCGCATTCTCTGGCAGGCTCTGCCGGACAAGGAGCGTATGCTGTTCATCCTGCAGAAGGGGGTGGAGTTGGGCATGACGGCCATCCTTCCCCTGCTGACGCGCCATTCGGCGGGCATGCCGGAAGCGGACAAGCTGGTCACCTGGAACCGGGTGGTGCTGGCGGCGGCCAAACAGTGTCGCCGGGCGGTCCTTCCCCGGGTGTTGTCGCCGTTGCCGTTGTCGGAGGCTCCGGGGGGTGACTGGGGGGAGTGTCACGGCTGGCGTCTGGAGGTGGGAGGGGGCGTGCCGCATCTGCATAATTTGCGCCGCCAGCGTCCGGAAGGGGGCGTGATCCTGCTGGTTGGGCCGGAAGGTGGCTGGCATCCCCAGGAGCGGGAGAGTCTGGAGGAGGCGGGTTTCCGTCCGGCCAGTCTGGGACCACGCATTCTGCGCACCGAAACGGCGGCCCTGGCCGGGCTTGCCGTGTTGGAGACCTGCGAGAATTTGTCGGGAAATGTTGCTTGATCCGTATGCAATTGCAGAAAACTGTGTTAATCTGGTTGGTTCAAGAGGTGAAGCCCAACTTCCGGTCGATCAGGAGCTGGCCATGTCATGGAATAACGATGGAGGCAAACCCGGCGGGCCCTGGGGCAGTGGTCCCCGCGGGCCGCAGCCTCCCGATGTCGAAGAGATGATTCGGATGGCACGGGAGCGTTTGTCCGGGCATCTCCCCGGCGGCGGCAAGGTCTGGCCGATTCTGTTGGGAACGGCCTTCGTCATCTGGATGGCCACGGGCATCTATCTGGTGGGTCCGGACGAGCAGGGCGTGGTGGTGCGCTTCGGCGAATACGTGCAGACCACCGAGTCGGGGCCCCATTACCATCTTCCCTATCCCATCGAGCAGGTCTACAAGCCCAAAGTGACCCAGGTGCAGCGGATCGAAATCGGTTTTCGCACCCGCAACCGCACCATGGTCGATGTGCAGGTGGAATCCCTGATGCTGACCGGGGACGAAAACATCATCGACATCGATCTGAGCGTGCAATACCGCCTGAAAGATGCCAAGGACTATCTGTTCAACGTGCGCTCTCCCAGCAACGACGTTCACAAGGTGGTGCGGGACGCGGCGGAGTCGGCCATTCGTCAGGTGATCGGTCGCAACAGCATCGACGAGGCCCTGACCGCCGGCAAGGAGAGCATTCAGGAACAGACCCGTCTGACCATGCAGGAGATTCTCGACGGCTACTTGAGCGGTATCCATGTTCTGGCGGTGCAGCTGCAGCAGGTGGCCCCGCCGGAAGAGGTGGTGCAGGCCTTCAAGGACGTGGCCAGCGCCCGGGAGGATCGGGAACGGACCATCAACGTGGCTCACGGCTACTCCAACGACATCCTGCCCAAAGCCAAGGGTGAGGCGGCCCGGATCGTTCAGGAGGCGGAAGCCTACAAAACCGCTACGGAAATGCGCGCCAAGGGTGACGTGCAACGCTTTCTCAACCTGCGGGCCGAGTATCAGAAAGCCCCGGAAATCACCCGCAAACGTCTCTACCTGGAGACCATGGAAGAGATCTACAGCCATTCCAAAAAGGTGCTGATCGACTCCGGTGTCGGCGGGGTATTGCCCTATCTGCCCCTGGACGGGCGAACGGGTCATGAACGTCCGGCCTCCGGGATCAAGGGGGAGAAGCCATGAGGAGCCTGAATTCCGCCACCCTGCTGATAGTCGCCGCCGTGGGACTGGTGATCTCCCAATCGGTCTTCACCCTGCACCAGGTTGAACAGGCCCTGGTGGTGCAGTTGGGCAAGCCCGTGCGACCCGTCACCTCGCCGGGCCTGCACTTCAAGATGCCCTTCATCCAGGAGGTGCATACCTTCGAAAAGCGGTTGCTGGTCTTCGATTCCGATCCGCAGGAGGTTCTCTCCTCGGACAAGAAGAATCTGAAAGTGGACAACTTCGCCCGCTGGAAGATCGTCGATCCGCTGAAATTCTATCAGACGGTGCGTACCGAGGCGGGTGCGGCGTTGCGGCTGAACGACATCATCTATTCCAATCTGCGTGAGGTCCTGGGACAATACACCATGATGGAAATCGTGGCGGGCGCCCGGGCCGACCTGATGACCCGTATCCGCTCCCAGGCCAACGCCCAGGCGGCGCAATACGGCATCGAAGTGGTGGATGTGCGCATCAAGCGCACCGATCTGCCGGAGGAGAACTCCAAGGCGGTCTACCGGCGCATGCAGACGGAACGGGAACGGCAGGCCAAAACCTATCGGGCCCAGGGTGAGGAGGAGGCTTCCAAGATCACCGCCAAGGCCGATCGGGATCGGGAGGTGATTCTGGCCAGCGCCTATCAGGAGGCCCAGGCTCTGAAAGGACAGGGAGATGCCCTGGCAACCCGCATCTATGCCGATGCCTACCAGCAGGATCCTCAGTTTTATGATTTCATTCGTACCCTGGAGTCCTATCGCAAGGCGTTCAACCAGGAGACTACTCTGGTAGTGGAGCCCAAATCGGGCTTTTTCCGGCATTTCGGCGGAGAGCCGAAGTTGCCCTGACGGGGATTTCGGGGGAAAGTCTTGTCCGACTTGTTGACGGCCTTGGGCCTGATGCTGATTATTGAGGGAACCCCCTACTTTCTGAATCCGGGCCTGATGCGGCAATGGATCATGCGTGTCGGGCTCTTGTCGGATTCCACCTTGCGGCAGGCCGGACTTTTCCTGATGATAGTCGGTTTGGTTCTCGTCTATCTGGTGCGGAAACGGATACTGGGATGAAGAACGAGGCCGGGGAAAAGGAGCTTTCGGCCCTGCGCATTCCCCTGAACGCCATTGACCGGGTACTGCCTCCCCTGACGGGTTATCTCGACCCGGTGCATCTGGAGGAGTTGGGCCAATTGGGCGAAGTGGTCGCACCCCTGCGGGGCACCTTTCGCATCGTCCGGGAGAACGACTGCTTCCGGGTCAGCGGGGAAGTGAGCGGTGCGCTGATTCTGGAGTGTTCCCGATGCTTGCGTCCCTTTCGGGAGGAGGTTTTCGGGGAGTTCGACCGCCTCTATGCCGTCGGCCGGGATCCGTCGATCCTCAATCGGGAAACCGAACTGACCGAGGAGATCACCTATCTGGAGACGGGTCTCTTCTCCCCGTTGCGGCTTTTGGAGGAGGAGTGCATCCTGTTGCTGCCCATGGTTCCCGTGTGCAAGGAGACCTGCCCGGGGCTGTGTCCCAGTTGTGGAGCCGAGTTGGGCAAAGGGGGCTGCCGTTGTGAGCAGCCGACTCGCGAGAGCCCCTTTGCGATTCTGAAACGCACGTTGGTCTAATTTTGCTTTAGTGAAGGAGTTATTCCCATGGCGGTACCGAAGAAAAAGATCTCCCACTCCCGTGGTGGCAAGCGCCGTTCCCACAATGCCCTGGTTCTGCCCAACCTTTCCACCTGCACCAACTGCCAGGCCCCGGTCATGCCGCATCAGGTGTGCGGGAAATGCGGTTGGTATCGTGGCCGTGAGGTGATTAAAATCGAGGAGTAGGTCGGGTTGTTCCTGGCCGATCCGCTTGCCTGGGGCGTATTGACATTTGCCGGATTTTGGTTCCTGGCAAGGCGCAAGACGGTGAGGAAGCGG